>NZ_JAHGAH010001633.1:0-473 GCF_030248475.1 Vibrio sp. D173a | reverse complement strand
TTGATGGTTAATTGTACAGTGCATTGCTGGTTATAGGTGTTATCTTGCTTGCTAGGTGATAATGTTTAGGTATGCAATCAGGTGATTATTGATTCAAAGTGAGGTAGGAGTTAGCGACAGTCTTCATTTTACATTAGCTAACGGTGTTATATTTTTAATTAATTGAATTTGTGATGTTTATATTTGAATCTTATTTAATTAGTCGAAAATTGAAGGGTTAATAATTTTGAATAGTCAAAACTAAGATTATATTTTTTCTCTATCTGTGACTTAAAATCACAACTTATATAAATGACATCTGTTTTATAAAAATTACATTATTAGTCGCTTTTCATTCATGCATA
This sequence comes from Vibrio sp. D173a, assembly GCF_030248475.1. Lineage (NCBI taxonomy): Bacteria > Pseudomonadati > Pseudomonadota > Gammaproteobacteria > Vibrionales > Vibrionaceae > Vibrio > Vibrio sp. D173a. The sequence goes on along the minus strand of NZ_JAHGAH010001633.1, from coordinate 129 downwards.
AAATCATTGTTAGGCACTGTTATAAGAACAGCTATTCAACGAGGAAATGATGTTTATGATGAAACGAACGGCACTACAACTCGCAATTTCTTTCGGTATGGTTGCGTTACCCAATGCGGCTAACGCGAG
>NZ_JAHGAH010001632.1:0-921 GCF_030248475.1 Vibrio sp. D173a | reverse complement strand
GTAAAGAAGCAGGTATTGCGCCGCAAGTTCACGATCGAGTGGCAGTTGGTAATAGCTAGGATCGTCACCATGCATGTTCTTATTCAAACGCTTATAAACGTCTGACAGTGTTGCGACATGGTCGGTTTCTGGCTGAACGCGTAACCACTCCGTAAAGTCACCAATTGCTTGCAAGAACACAGGGTCAGCAATGCCTTGAGACTCGTTTGTTTTTATCGCGATACTCAGGTTGGTCATGCCACTGATGGTCTGTTCCATAAAGTCAGCGGCTTGGCGAAACTCGTTTGAGGTATCAAAGTACTTCACCGATTCGTCGTTAACTTTGTTAAGTGGAATTAACGCAGCAGCAACCACTATTACTAGCGTAGATACTGGCAACAAGGCTTTGCGATTGTTCACCACGAAATCGCCCAACTTATCCATGAAGGTCACTTTTTCAGACTCAGTAGTGGTTGGCGCAAGGCGTTTCACCGGCAGCAGGTTAAGTAATGCAGGCAGCAGAGAGACTGATAGTAAGCATGCGATCATCACACCCAGTGCAGACAAGTTACCGGAGTCACGCAGTACTGGAGAATCCGACATATTCATCATCAAGAAACCAATCGCAGTGGTGACTGAAGTAATTAGAATCGGAATGAAGTTAAGCTTGATACTGTATTGAATTGCTTCAGCTTTGGTCATTCCACGCTGCATAGCTTGGCGCATAGTCACAATCACGTGTACACAGTCAGCCACCGCTAGGGTTAACACCAATGTTGGAACATTCACGGTTGCGGTACTTAAGAACATACCAGCCCAACCAGACAAGCCCATGGTCGCGAGAATCGAGGAGATGATCACCACAAGGGTTGCAACAACGCTAAAGAACGAACGCAGCATAAAGGTAAGGAACACCAACACCACTAACAGCATTAATGGCAC
>NZ_JAHGAH010001631.1:0-659 GCF_030248475.1 Vibrio sp. D173a | reverse complement strand
CGTTGTTCTCTTTTTCTGCGTATTCACGAAGTGCATCTAGGTACGGGTTATCTTCGAAACCGTCTTCGTTTACGTTCGCAATGTACATTGTTGGCTTAAGTGTAAGGAAGTTTAGGTAGCCAATTGCTGCCGCTTCTTCTTTTGAAAGCTCAACTGTACGCGCCATACCACCTTCAGTAAGAACTGGTAGTAGCTGTTCTAGAACAGTGATTTCGAACTTAGCGTCCTTGTCACCGCCTTTTGCTTTCTTAGCATTACGTTGAATTGCACGCTCACAGCTGTCTAAGTCAGCCAGTGCAAGTTCAAGGTTGATCACTTCGATGTCTTCGATTGGTGATACTTTGCCAGAAACGTGAACGATGTTTTCGTTTTCAAAACAGCGAACTACGTGACCAATTGCGTCAGTTTCACGGATGTTTGCTAGGAATTTGTTACCCAGACCTTCACCTTTAGATGCGCCAGCAACTAGGCCAGCGATATCAACGAATTCCATCGTTGTAGGAAGGATCTTCTGCGGATTAACAATTTTCGCTAATGCATCTAGACGTAGATCAGGTACTGGAACGATACCTGTGTTTGGTTCGATGGTACAAAACGGGAAGTTTGCTGCCTCGATACCTGCTTTAGTTAGTGCATTAAACAGAGTTGACTTACCAACG
>NZ_JAHGAH010001630.1:0-701 GCF_030248475.1 Vibrio sp. D173a | reverse complement strand
GAGTCCGTTGCCGGGAAAGTGACAGAGGTTTCTACCCTGCCTCACCGGATTAAACAAACCTACACAGTTACCTATCAGTTAGATGGGCTCAATGACAACTTGTTGCCAGGTAAGGCGGTGACATTAACCACTCAGCTGAATGATGCAGAGCCTAATCTGTGCGTTCCCTATTCCGCGATCGTAAAACCACATCAGCAAGATGTTGTATTCACGATTACCAAACAACAGGCCCACGCTGTGCCCGTGACCATTGTTAGTTTCAATCAAGAAAACGCTTGTGTGCAGTCAAACCTCAGCAAGGGCGACTATGTAGTGGTCAGCGGCGCACAATACATCAAGGAAGGCCAACACTTCCCATCGATTCAAATTAAAGACCTGTAGGTAGATGTGATGAATTTAGCCGAATTTGCCATTAAGCAACGCACTAAAACTGCGGTTGTCGTAACGCTCTACCCCGGTGCATCAGCCGATGAAGTAGAACAACAAGTCACCGATACCGTTGAGACTAAACTGCAAGAGATCGCCACCCTCAATCGACTACGCTCCCTCTCTCGCCCGGGCATGTCGATGGTATTTGTCGACCTCAAAGAGTCATTAAACTCACAAGCTCTGCCTCAAGAGTGGGATCTTTTAAGACGTAAAGTGTCGGACATGAAGTTACTCCTCCCTTCAACCGCGCAGATCAGCGTAGTGCAAGATGA
>NZ_JAHGAH010000163.1:0-56199 GCF_030248475.1 Vibrio sp. D173a | reverse complement strand
CTGACGTTTGAGAATTGGATGGGATTTGCATCAAATCTCAAGTCAGTCGCGACTTAGGGTTAGTCGTCCTCGAACTCAGTCACTAAAAAGAAAGCCTGTTGAGAAATCAACGGGCTTTCGTCGTTTTTAGCATTTGAAAGTTGTCTAAGGTTTCACCTTCTAATAAGTTGAAAAGTGCGCATGTTGCACTGTCACTCGCCGTTTAAATAGATTTCAACCAAAACACAACTTACTGAATTTAAAATACAAAAAAGCCCAAGCTAACTGCTTGGGCTTTTCAATATCCGTTGCTTAATAGAGTTATTAGAACTCTTTTGGAGCAAAACCTGTCATGACGTCTAGGCGTAGTTCTTTACCTACTTTTGTAAGCGGATGAACAATCACTAGGCCGCGTACACGCTTTTTAAGCTTGCCGATATCTGCTTGCTCTGCTTTAGTGATTTCACGAGAGAATGGCATATCAAGCAGGCTCTTACGCTCTTTGTTCAGCTCGTATGTTTGCTTGTGCTTAAGTTGATTTAGTTTCTTGGTTAGATCGTCAACTTCATTCGTGAACTTAGTAATCATTTCATGATCACCACGAGAACGCGCCGCATCCAGTTTGCGTTGGCAAGTATCTAAACGGTTGTGCAGCTTTTGAATATCGGTTTTTATGCTCATGGTAATTGGACTCAAATTTTTAATGGTCGAGGAGTATAGCATAGCTGAAATTCAACGCTCTACTATACTGCTCGATCTATTGATTTAGTTGATCAGTTCATTACCTGACGGGTTGCCGGTAAAGAAAGCATCCACGTTGCTTATAGTTACGGACGCGATGTTATTCAGGGCTTCATGAGTCAAGAATGCTTGGTGCCCAGTGAACAATACGTTGTGGCATGCAGATAAACGGCGGAATACGTCATCAACAATTACGTCATTTGATTTGTCTTGGAAGAATAAGTCTTTCTCATTGTCATAGACGTCCAAACCAAGTGCACCAATCTTGCCTTGTTTCAATGCTTCGATCGCCGCCACGGAGTCTAGTAACTCGCCACGGCTGGTATTGATGATCATTACGCCATCTTTCATTTGCGAGAAGGAATTCTCGTTGAGGAGGTGATAGTTTTCTTTGCTCATTGGGCAGTGCAAAGAAATAACATCGGCCTGCGCATAGATTTCTTCAAGAGAGCAGTAGCGTGCGCCCATTTCCAACGCAAGTGGGTTTTCATATGGATCGTAGCATAGTATTTCCATGCCCAAACCTTTAAAGATGCGCATGGTTGCGATACCAATTTTGCCCGTACCGACGACACCTACGGTTTTGCCATGGAAGTTAAAACCCACTAAGCCTTCCAAGTTGAAGTTAGCATCACGAGTACGTTGGTATGCTTTATGTAGGCGTCTGTTTAAACACATCATCATACCGACGGTGTGCTCTGCGACCGCCTCTGGCGAATAAGCAGGGACGCGCACCACTTGCAGCCCGAACTCTTTTGCTGCTTTTAAATCTACCTTATCAAAGCCTGCACAACGCATGGCGATCAACTTAGTGCCACCGAGAGAAAGCTGTTTAAGTACTGGAGCTGACAAATCGTCATTTACAAATGCGCACACCACTTCGCAGCCTTGTGCCATTTTGGCAGTCTTAGAGGTCAATCGAAAATCATGGAAATGGAATTCGAAATCACGATGATTTTTGATTTTGTTAAAAGACGCTTCGTCATAGGATTTTGCACTGAAAAAAGCGATGTTGACCATAATACCCTCTCTATTTGTGCTGGATTTATAAAGTAACATCCTTATAAAGTAATCCAAGTTCGTTACAAAGAGTAGCGAAATTTGAACATATTCAGTTTGCTTTAGAATCACCATCTGACTAGCATGGGTTCTCTTTTTTTGTTTTCCCTATGAGTGGGTTAGTTAGGCGTTCTGGCGATGTCAGTAAAATGGTTGTCTTTAATCTTATGTTGTACGTTTGTGTCCGGTGCTCAGGCTGCGGTTGACTTGGTCAAAGTTGATAAGTCAAAACGCAGAATGTATCTGATGGACAATGGCGAAGTGGTTAAAGAATATCGGATTGCGTTAGGGGCTAATCCGAAAGGACACAAGCAAGAAGAGGGTGACAATAGAACGCCGGAAGGAGATTACACGCTAGTTTACGTGATTAACGACTCCGCTTTCTATCGCTCCGTTCATATCAGTTACCCAGATGCAATTGATCGTTTGGAGGCGCATCGAAGAGGAGTTTCTCCTGGTGGTGCGATTAAAATTCACGGCCTAAAAAATGGAGAGACTCAAGCTCCACAGTTTATTCAGAGCTTTGACTGGACCAATGGTTGTATCGCCATTACCAATGAAGAGATGGATGAATTTATCAGGCTCGTCAAAATGGGAACTCCGATTAATATCGAGTGGTAGTGGAGCTCCATTTCCGAGTTTATTTTTAAGGCATAAAACGGCTTGGGTGATCACTAAAGATACCATCCAATGCAGGTAGGTGTTTTAGCTTGTTGGGGTTGTTCACGGTATAACACATCACCTTATAACCCGCTTGTTGCAGCTTCTTGATTTGACGAGAACGCACCCAGTTAATATTGAGGTTACAGCTGTAAGCTTTAACTTCCTCTAATAATAATCGGTCTTTACGAGAAAAAAACTCGCTCAAAACACCTAGCCTATAGCCTTCACAGTGCTTGTGTAGTGCCCTGATAACCTCGTGACTAAAGCTTGATAAAAGGATGTGGTCTTTAGCTAATGGGCCTTCTAGTAGAGTATGAGTGACCATCTTGGCAACATCTTCCGCTGAATGATGATCGACTTTCACTTCGATATTCAGGTTTAGGCCATTTGCCGCAGCGAGTTCTAGTAGCTCTGTTAGAGTCATGATGGATTCGTTGGCAAATTCATTGCTAAACCAACGACCAAAATCTAACGCCTTGAGCTCAGCAAGGGTCATTTGATCAATACGACCTTTGCCATTACTGCAACGATTCACGGTATGATCGTGGCAAACTACTAGTACGTTGTCTTTGGTTGGCTGCACGTCAACTTCAACCCAAGCCAGTCCCATATCAATAGCAGCTTGAACGCTGACTTTTGTGTTTTCCGGGTATTTACCTGCCACACCTCGGTGACCTATCAGTAGCGTTTTCATATACGTCTATTCTCAATAAGAAACTGCAAAGAATTGTACTCTTTTTTACGGCTGATCAAAGCGTTCAAATGTATGAGGAGTTTTATTGGCTCGTATTGATCCCGATAAATTCATCACGGGGATCATACAAGCAAGATTCGGGTTGTTCGCTGAAGACAAAATGCCGCTCACAAGATTTCTGCAAACGTATTATGCGTTACGTTACTTAAATCGTTGAAAGTTTTGTCAAAGTAACGAGTTTAACGTACTGATTTTTTAAGGCGTTATGTAGGACGAATCGGATACGGAGAAACTTACTGAGAGGCGAGCCTTTTTTGAGCCATTTACTGAAATAAAAACCACAAAAACTATGGTTGTTTAATTTGCAAATGAGTAATAGAATGCGAACCATTTTTATTTAATGGTGGTTGGTAATGTCTCGAGTTTTGATCGTTGATGATGACGTTCCGTTGTGCGAACTGTTAGAAACTGTGCTGCAAGAAGAAGGCTACACGGTCTCATCGGTACACTGCGGTGAGAGTGCACTGCAGTACATGGAAAAAACACCAGTTGATCTCGTTCTCCTTGATGTAATGCTACCAAACTTAAACGGGATGCAAGTTGCTCGTCGTATTTGCCAACGTTTTGCCACGCCGATTTTGATGCTGACTGCGCTCAATGATGAGAACTCAATGTTAGATGGTTATCAAGCGGGAGCTGACCAGTACATCGGTAAGCCATTTAACGTTGCAGAGCTGTTGATGCGTATAAAAGCAATTCTTCGCCGCGTAGGGTTAGAGCGCCAGAGGCAAGCGATGTGTAATACGGTTCAAAGTATCAGCGGCCAGTTGAACAGTTTGCCTCTGACTGGCACGGAAGCGGAACTACTTTGCTACTTGGTGAAAAACCAAGGTGTTGTCATCTCCAAAGCTGAACTACAGACCCAAGTTTTGAAGAAAGAGCTCAGCCCTTTTGATCGCAACCTAGATATGCACATCAGCAATATTCGTCGAAAATTAGTGGAAGCTGGCTTTTCCAAACAGCATATAAAAACGTTTCGTGGGAAAGGCTACAGCTACCTTGAAGCGGTAACGAGTTAATGAAGTTCGTTTGCCCATCCTACATCGCTAAGCGCAGAGACAGTCTTGCCTTTCAGCTCTTTAGTTATATGACGGCTATTGTCATTAGCATTTTGGCTGTTCAAGCGGTTGCAGAACAAGCTTTGGTGAAAGCCATGCTTAAAGTGCCAGCGAGTGTAAAAGTTGAAATGCTAGAGCTCGCTCATCAGGCAAATATCCTCATTGAGGAAGGCGACATGGATGAACTAGCGGACTGGGCAAATGCACAACACTTCTATCTATTCGTGCTCGACGAAAACCAACATCCGTTGACGCACCGTATGATGCACCCTCACTTTGAGTTCAAATTAAAATTCAAAAGAAGCTTGGACGAGCAACTAGAAGACCGAGTAAGTCGCCCAATATTTAGCATCCCTTTGGTTGGCAATAACAGCTTGATGATCCAATTGCCACACCAACTACATCCGGCACATGATTTCATTCTTTATTTTTCTATTCTAAAGGTTGTGATTGCTGGAGTGATATTGGCACTGTTTTCATTGCTGATGGCGCGTAATCTACAGCAGCCTTTGGACCGATTGAGAGAGGCGAGCAAGAAGCTTTCTAATGGTGACTTCAATGTCAGTGTGGTAGATGAGTTGAAATCGAATACGCGAGAATTTAATGAACTCGCGCGAGATTTTGACCACATGACCAAAGAGATCCATTCATTGGCGGAGAAGCAGCGCCGGTTAATTCGTGATGTTTCCCATGAATTGCGTACGCCTCTTGCTCGACAAAATCTCGTGCTGCATCTATTGCGAAAGCGAGTCGGTGACAGTGAACAGAGCTTAGTGAATCGAATGGAAGAAGAAGCCAATGAACTTAACCACTTGATTGGCGAGATTCTGGAGTTCAGCCGATTAGAGAATGCTCGTTACGATACAGAGCTAAAGCGCATTGATCTCGAGGTCTTGCTTGCTCCTCAAGTGGAACGATGCAAGATAGATTTAAAAGCTCAGCAGAGCCTTTCATTTGTTTCAGACGCGACAAGGGCTAAGGCTCAATGTGATGACACTTTAGTGGTGCGATGCTTAAACAATCTGATTGGTAATGCGATTAAGTATGCAGGGGACTCTGCTCAAATAGAAGTTCGCTTATCGAATAAAGCTTCTGATACACAGAGTTACTTGGCGGTAACGATTTCTGACAACGGTCCTGGTATTCCACAAAATAAGTTGTCAGATATATTCGACCCATTCACTCGTTTAGATGCCTCTCGTGACAAGAAGTTAGGTGGCTATGGTCTAGGGCTAGCGATAGTCAAAGAGTCGATGAGAATGATGGGGGGCAAGGCTGTCGCATCAAATAGACCTGAAGGTGGACTTGCCGTTACTTTGCTGTTTCGGCAGTAAGCGAAATCACGCTCACGAGTAATAATGTGACTCGCATCTAGTTCATGAATCAAATTGAACACGGCCTCTTTACAAATCTTTACGAATGCAAAGAATGTAAATTTAATGCAAATGGTAATAGTTGTCATTTATATTCACTACCGAAATAAATACAAGGGAATCACATCATAGAGTGTGCGACCCGAAAATAGTCGGAGTGAAAGGATATGTTTACTAAGAGCCAATTGGCATTAGTGATCGGTGCGGTGCTAGCAGCGCCTGCAGTGGCAGAAGTTCAAACAACAGATGAACACTTAGTAGTAGAAGGCCGTGAGTTTGGTTACAAAGCGGATACCAACAGCACAGCAATGCGTATGGAAATGACGCAGCTGGAAACTCCGGGGCAGGTTGCTGTGATCGATGAAGCAGTCATCGATGAGCAGCGTGCAAGTACACTAGGTGAGGTTCTACAAAATGACGCAAGTGTTAGCGCAGGTGGTACGAGCCGTAACCGTGAGCGTTTCTCACTACGTGGTTTTGAACTAAGCAGCTCGGATGGCTTCCTACGTGATGGACGTCAGCACTGGTCTCACTACCGTCAACCAATTGAGCTTTTAGAGCGAGTTGAAGTTCTTAAAGGGCCTTCAGGCCTACTTTACGGTAAGTCTGAGCCGGGTGGCCTTGTGAACATGGTTTCGAAGAAGCCAACAACAGAAACGCAAGCAAGCTTGAGCCAAGATATTGGTTCAAATGATCACTCACGCACAGTATTAGATGTGAGTGGTGCCCTGAATGAAGAAGAAACGCTGCGTGCGCGTGCGATTCTTGCCAAAGAGAGCTACGGCTCATGGCGTGAATACGGTGATGGCACTGAGCCACAGACTGACCGCGTAGTAGGTGGTCTGGTTGTGGAATATGACATCACGGAAGATATTATGGTGTCGGCTCATTATGACCGTACTAAAGATGACGGTAGTGTTGATTCAGGTGCTTACATTGTGGACGGTAAGCCTGTGCTTGGAGACAAGTATATTTGGGATGCACAATGGTCGAAGATCGATAACGATGTAGAAAACTACGGTATAGACATTAACGCGCAAGTTACAGATAACGTAAATGTGAAAGCGGGCTATAACCGTCAAGACTTTAAGCGCTTTGATGTGGAATCTTACCCGAAATTCGATATGTACGAAGAAGACGGAACGATCAAGCACAAGGGTAACGAGCGTTCAGACCACTGGGTATTTGATACTGCTTACGTAGATGTGACGACAGATTTCTCTTTGTTTGGTACAGACAACACCTTCTTAGTCGGCGCAAACTACCTAGATTACAGTTACGACCGTTTTATGGCTTTCCATGACGGTGAGTATGTTCCTGCGGGTGAAACGGTCGCGAAGCCTCAGCCAACGAGCTCTAAAAAATGGCCGACTAGTGAATACGACACTTGGGGTATTTACGCGCAAAACATGATGACAATTAACGATTACTGGCAGGTACTTGCTGGTGTTCGTTATGATGAGAAACGCAGTGATGAACTGACAGAAAGTCAGGTCTCACCGAAGCTAGGTGTAATTTTCCACCCAGCAAGTAACGGCTCGATTTACGTTCAATACTCTGAGAGCTTTATGCCTCAAGGTACAGTAAATAGCACGGACTACACTAACGATGGTGAAGAGCTAGATGCAGAACGTGGTATCTCGTACGAAGTGGGTACCAAGTGGGAGCTATTTGATGAGCGCCTATACGTTACGGGTGCGCTATTCGATATCACCCTTGAAAACATCGCGCTAGATGTAGAAGACGGTGTTAATGCTGGCGGCGACGTGATGTACAAGAAGACGCAAGATGGCGAACAAGTGCACCGTGGTGCAGAAATCCTAGCGCAGGGCTTTGTAACTGAGGAGCTTTCACTAACGGCTTCTGCAATGTACCTAGATGCTGAAATCACTGAAAGTGCAGATTACAAAGGCAACCGTCCGGCAGACGTTCCAGAGTTTTCAGCAAGTGTTTGGTCTAGCTACAAAGTTCAGAACAACACCAACGTTAACCTAGGTTTGATTTATGAAGGTGAGCGCTACGGTGACGCGGCGAACACATTTAAGAAAGATGGGTATGCACGTATTGATATGGGCGTGTCGTACACACACAAGTATGATGAGAACTTGGATATCGTAACTCGATTCAATGTTGAAAACCTGTTTGATACTGATTACCTAGCAGGTGGCGGTAGCACCAACAGTAAGCAAGATGGAGCGAGTGGCGTAGTGATTGGCGAAGGCCGAAACTACATGGCGACTATCCAGTTCAAGTACTGATAACAATCTGATTTTTAAAGGGGAAGAGTGGTCTTCCCCTTTAGTCGTTTTTGGAAAACAGAAATATAACTCGTATGAATCTAATGAAATCAAGTATCGCTCTGTTGATCTCATCGGTTTTGATTCCCGTTCAAGCGGAAAATCTTAACGATGCACAAGCAGTGCAGGGTAAAACCAACCAAGCGTCGGCAGTGAGCCAAAAGCGCATTGATGCAAGTGCAGAGAAATCTTTGTCTCTAGAAGCTGAAATTGAGCAGCTGCAAGAAGAAGTCAGCAACTTGAAGATTTATCGCGATCACCTGTCAAATCTTGTCGATAGCCAGAATGACGAAGTCGCCAGTTTGAACGAGCAGATTGAGCAGATCGCTCAGACTCGTCAAGGCGTAGTGCCTTTGATGTATCACATGCTTGATGGCCTTAAAACGATTGTGGCGAATGATAAACCTATCCGCAAAGCACAGCGTGAAGAGCGCATTGAAAAACTTGATGCCATGATGACCCGAGCTGACGTCGCGGATGCTGAAAAATTCCGTCGAATTCTAGAAGCGTACCAAATTGAAATGGACTACGGCACTAAGATTGGCGTTTACCAAGGTAAGATCGCTTTGGACAGCGACGACCAAGTGGAAGCCGATATTCTCTACTTAGGCCGAGTGTCACTTATTGCGCGTAGCCTGTCTGGTGAGCATTTCTGGAGTTGGTCTCAGCAACAAAAAGCATGGCAAGCCGTTGGAACGGAACAGAAAGCAGAACTCGATAACGCATTTGCTATGGCGAACAAACAGATAGCACCGAGCATGCTTACTTTGCCTGTGTCTCTAAACGTTGCGGAGGGCAAATAAATGATGAAGAAATGGCTATCAGTCGCATTGATTTCGAGTACTGCGCTTCTATCGCACACCACATTTGCAAGCGACACATTACTGCAAAAAGCACAACAAGAAAATCGCCAACAGCAGTCACACAATGTGGCTCGTGAGTCTGGCTTTAAGCAAACCCAACAAGAGCTGCAAGCAATGAAAAACAAGCTTGTGGCAGAGCGAGCAGCGCTGCAAGCAGAAGCTGACACCCTCGGTGTGACATTCAGTGAAAATGAAGCTGAACTGGCTCAGCTAGAAGAAAAACTACGCCTTGAAACTGGCAGCTTAGGTGAGTTGTTTGGCGTTGTTCGTCAAAACGCAAAAGAGCTGGAAGCAGAACTTAAGCATTCTGTTACTGGTGTAGACGCAAACTCATACCAGCAAAATATCGATGATATCGTTGCTGCTAAATCACTACCAACATTGCCGCAGCTTGAAGCGATGTGGCGCAGCATGGAAGAGCAAGTTAAAGCAAGTGGTGAGCTGGCGAACGTGTCATTCTCATTGCTCGATGGTGAAGGTCGTGAGCAAACGGTTGATGGTGTCCGCCTTGGCTCAATGGCACTGTTGGACGACGCTGGTTACGTGAAGTGGAATGGTCAGCGCGGTGATGCGGTTAATTACCTGCGCCAACCAGAAAATGGTCCAACGGCAAGCAGCGTAAAGGCTGGCGAAATTGATGCCGTGGTGATTGACCCATCTCGTGGCATTCTACTTGAGCAACTAGCAAACTCACCAACGATGGCAGATCGCCTGAACGCAGGTGGTGTGGTTGGTAAGATCATTCTTGGCTTGTTAGCTATTGGTTTGATTATCGCGCTGGTTCGTGGTGTGTCATTGATCATCGCTCGTCAAAAGATCGCCAAACAGCTTAAGAGCCCAGCTCAACCAGAAGATAATCCACTCGGTCGTATCTTAGCGGTTTACCAAAAAGACAAACATCGTAGCGTTGAAGCGTTAGAGCTTCGCTTATTAGAAGCGGTCGTGGATGAGCAAACGCACCTTGAGAAAGGCCTATCAATGCTGAAATTACTTGCGGCGCTGGCACCGATGCTAGGTCTGCTGGGCACAGTAACAGGCATGATCGAAACGTTCCAAGTGATCACTCAGTTTGGTAACGGCGATCCAAAAGTCATGGCTGGCGGTATCTCAATGGCACTTGTTACCACTGTACTTGGTCTCGTTGCGGCAATGCCATTGCTTCTTGCTCACAACGTATTGAGCTCTCAAGCAGAGAACATTCGCAATATCCTTGAGAAGCAAGGTATTGGCCTTGTGGCAGAGCAAGCTGAGCGTGATATGCCAAAAGGTCAAAAAGCACCGAATACTGTAGCGGAGAACGCAGCGTAATGGAGCAGATCCTACTCAACACATTGGGTTTGATCAGTGAGGATTGGGCCTCAACCTTGATGCGTTTTATGCAGCAAGGTGGCCAAATCCTATGGTGGTTGGCAGCCGTTGTTGCGATGTGCTGGTTACTGGTTATGGAGCGTGTTCTTTACCTAACAACGGAATTTCCAAAGGTGAAGAAACAGCTTTGTGCGCAGTGGTCGGCAAGAGCTGATCATCATTCTTGGTACGCGCATCAAATCCGCGAAGGATGGATTGCCAAAGCGCACATTGAACTGCGTCAAAATCTATCAACGATTAAAGTTCTTGTGGCCATTTGTCCAATGCTAGGTCTATTAGGAACGGTAACAGGTATGATTACGGTTTTTGATGTGATGGCCACACAAGGTAGCAGCAATCCAAAATTGATGGCTTCTGGTATTTCACTTGCGACGCTGCCAACCATGGCAGGTATGGTTGCAGCACTTGCTGGCATGTTTGTGCATGCGCGCTTAAGCAAAGTGTGTGAACGCAAAGCCCTCCAGTTAGAACAATCTTTAAGGAGTCAGAAGTGAGACTCGGACGTAGAACCAATCGACAGGATGAAGCACAGATCGACTTAACCTCGATGCTGGATATTGTCTTCATCATGTTGATCTTCTTCATTGTGACTAGCTCATTTGTACGTGAGTCTGGTGTGGAAGTGAATCGCCCTCAAGCATCGAATGTCGTTAGTCAAAAAGATGCGGGTATTTTTATTGCGGTAACCGCAGCAAATGACGTGTACATCGATAAACGTTTGGTGGACATCGAGCGTGTCGAAGCCACCATTGAGCACCTATTGCTTGAGCAGCCAGATGCATCGCTTGTCATTCAAGCGGATGAGCATGCTTACAATGGTACGGTTGTAAAAGTCATGGATGCGGCGAAGGGTGCTGGCGTGAAGAACATTGCTTTGGCGGCGGAGAAACCTTAATGAAAAGGCTATTACTCGCGCTACCAGCATCAGTTTTGATCGCGGTGAGCTTGTTTAGCTTTATGGCGTGGATGGTCGATAAGGGCAATCAACGTGCACCTAAGCCTTCGGAGGCGGTGCGCTTTGATATGGTGATGGTAGAGAATGATGCTGATGTTCAACGTCGTCAACGCTCTGTACCTGAGCAGCCTGTACCACCAAAATCGCCAGAGCCGATGGATCTGTCTCAAGCGGAAACCCAAGTAGAGCCAATGAGCCAAGTAACGCCAATCAGCGCATTGGGTTTGAATACTGCGCTGGATGGTATCGCGATCAGTGCGCCGAACTTAAAAGGCACCATGGGCAACCAACAGGCGATAATGCTTTACAGCCCAGAGCCTCGTTATCCAAGCAAAGCCCTAAAACGTAAAATGGAAGGTTACGTAGTGATGCGCTTTACCATTGATGCGACAGGTCGCCCTAAAGACGTTGAAGTGATTGATGCTAAGCCTAAGAGAGTGTTCGAGAAAGATGCTATTCGTGCATTGAAGAAGTCGAAGTACCAACCTAAAGTCGAAAACGGTGTCGCGGTGGAGCGCTTTGGGCAAACCAGAAGAGTGGAGTTCAAGTTACCCAAATGATGAAGCAATTCTTTATCGGAGCGGTGTTAAGCCTGAGTGCTTTTACCACTGTCGCGAATGAACTGAGTCAGTACACGGCGACTCGTGTTCAGCGTGCCCACAACCTAGCGCAAGAAGAAAAGTTGCAAGAAGCCATCTCCACGCTCGAAGGCCTCGACTTATCTCGCGACTATGATCAAGCGTTTGTTGCTCGTATGCTGGGTATTTTCTACTGGCAAAATGAGCAAGTTAAGCCTGCCATCAAACAACTGGAGATCGCTGTGAATAGTGGTCTTTTGAAAGACGAGCAAGCTTGGCAAACACGTAAGATGTTGGCGGATATGTTGCTCAACGAGCAGCAATTTTCTAAAGCTCTACCTCATTACTACGACTTGAGTAAAGCAGTACCTAAAACGCAAAAAGCACATGATATTTGGTTACGTATCGCACAGTCTCATTACCAGTTAAGTCAATGGAACAAAGTGCTTTCTGCGATGGCTCGATACGAGAAATTGGGTCAGCCAGATGAGATGGCTCCGTTATCGATCAAATTGTCTGCAGAGCTTGAACTGAAAAAGTGGGGTCCTGCAACTGGCACGATCAAACGCTTGATTGCGATTGAGCCTGAGCGTGTGGAATGGTGGCGTCAGCTTGTTGCTCTGTATTTACGTGTTGATGATGACAAGCGTGCGCTGGATTCTCTCGCTCTTGCTAAATTACAAGGCGTCGCGTTGAACCAAGATGACTTAAGACTTCTTGCTCAGCTTTATGGCAAGCGTGGCATCCCGGAGCGAGCCGCGAAAGTGTTGGGTGAGCTCGATGACATTAACTCAGATAGCAAACTGAAAGCTCAACAAGCGACGTTTTGGCAGATGGCTAAGGAGTGGGATAAGTCGATAGCAAGTTGGCGAGTGGCTGCAAAGTTGGATCGTCAATACTACTGGAATTTGTCTCAACTGCTTGTTCAAGAAGGTCAGTACAAAGACGCGCTGGTTGTTTTGGACAAGGTTTCTGGGCGTAAAGCCGATGTGGCATTAGTGAAGACTCGTGCTTACTACAAGCTGAAACGCCTAGAAGATGCACTAGCGAATGCCAAACGTGCAAACGAGATTGAACCATCAACCCAAGCCGAGAGCTGGGTTAAATACTTGTCTCAACTACGCAAAGCAAAAACGAGCCAGAATAGCTAAGCCAATTGTAAACAGGCTATGTGTTAATGCTCGAAAGACCCGAGGTAACTCTCGGGTCTTTTTGTTTGTAAATATTGAGTCTGGTTCGATCTCTTTTTAAATATCATAACGTTATATTACCTTCATCCAGCGTTAAGACTGGAACGTCAGTTTTTCTTATAAGGACAATACTATGATTCTCGATTCTGCTATCTGGCTATGGTTACCACTTATTCTCGCGATAGGTGCGGTATTTTTGCGGCAAAGGGCGGTTGCTCTATCTTTACTTGGACTCACGTTGCTGAGTGCACTGTTTATCGGTCGGATAGAGTTGATCGCATTCGCAAGTACTTTGGTGGTTTTGGGCGTGGCGTATCGATTGCCTATGTTGGCGTCGAACCAAAAAATGAAGCTCGTTTATTATTTGGGCTGGAGCGTTGTGATCATTTGGTGTGTGATGCTCTTTGTGCATCTCATTCCGGGATTTAATAATCTGCAAGTTCTCGACAAAGTGACGGCAGGCCCACTGAGCGCACCTTTCTCGATGTATCTGAACTTAGATAAGCCGCTGGCTCTTTTTGCTCTCTTTCTCGCTTATCCTTTTTTGCTGGGGAGTGAGGCTAAAGGCAGAGTAAAACCTGCATTGCTGGTGATGATTCCGTTACTTTCACTGCTGCCTATTGCCGCTATGCTTGGTGCATTAAAGCCGGAGTTCAGTTTGCCATCATGGTGGTGGCTATTTGCGTTGAACAACCTAATACTCACTTGTGCGGCTGAAGAAGCGCTGTTCCGAGGGTTTGTACAGCAATCATTATCCCGCCGTTTTGATTGGCGACTAGGTTTGGTTATCGCTAGCATTTTGTTCGGCTTGGCTCACTTTGCTGGTGGTCCTCTACTTATCGCATTCGCAACGTTAGCGGGACTAGGCTACGGGCTGGTGTTTCATTTCACTGGTCGCTTGTGGTGCGCGGTGTTAGCCCATTTCTTATTTAACTTCTGCCATTTGGTGTTCTTCACTTATCCTATTTTAGCTCGATAAGCTTCTCTTCATGTGCTCCCGTCGTTTCTGCCGGGAGCCTGACTCTGCCTCTAAACGTAAACAATGTAAATTAAATGCCAATACGAATGATTATCACCTAAATTATTCGCTCATTTACTGGTGATGATTGTTTTTTATGTTGCTCAAAAGCAAAGGTGTGCAAACTTGGGCACGCCGTCTGCACATTTACATTTCGATGGCTCTTTTATTGGTGACGCTATTCTTTGCGTTAACTGGTATCACATTAAATCGCCCAGAACTGTTCGAGCGCAGTGAACCCATCATTCAGCAACACACGCTGACCATTCCGAATGAACAACTCTTTGCTAACGAGGGAAGCTTCCAACCTAATCGCTCTGCCCTGTTGAGTTTCTTAACACAAGAAACAGCCTTACGAGGCACGCCATCAGCACTTGATGTGTACACCGAGGTTGAGGACGGTGAGTTGCTCATTGGTGAGCTTTCTTTGGATTTCAAAGGTCCAGGTTACAACGCGACAGTATTCGTTGATATGACGACCGGTGAAGCTGAAGTTGAAAGCACCAACTACGGCACTGTTGCGCTATTAAACGACCTACATAAAGGCCGAAACAGTGGAGAGGTTTGGAAGTGGTTTATTGATATCACTGCCTTGCTGATGGTCTTTTTTGTTTTGACTGGTGTGTGTCTGCTACTTCCAAAGAAAAAGACTTTTAGAACCTCAATGCAGTGGATGTCTTTTGGCACTGTGTTGTCACTTATTATTTATTTTGCTGCTGTGCCATAGCGGCCTATTCAGAGAAAACCCGATGTTAAAAAAAGGCCGATCTTTTTGTCACCACTCCTTTTGCAAAATGGCTTTGATTGCAGCTTTAGCTCCTTTGCCTCTATTGGCTGCGCCTTTACCTGACAGCGCAAAAGTCGATTTTGAGTTTGAGTTACCCAAAATTGATACCTCAATGTATGCACGCCCTTATGTGGCACTTTGGATTGAGGATGAGAAACGCAAACCAGTGAAAACCATCCAGCTTTGGGTCGGTAAAGATGAATGGCTGAAAGATCTTCGTAGCTGGTGGCGCAAAGTAGGTCGTTACGATCGTGAACTGGTTGATGCGGTGACATCAGCAACTCGCCCGGCAGGTCAATATCGCTTTGTTTGGGATGGTACCAACGACGATGGTCAGCGCCTTGAGCAAGGTGATTACACGCTCCATGTGGAAGTGGTGCGTGAGCATGGTGGTCGCAACTACCTGCGTCAAAAAATTCAGTTAGCGGACAAAGAAGCACGCTACCAAATCAAACCAACGGAAGAGACGGGCGTAATCACCGTCAATTACCAAGTTAAGTGATAGAGAAGGAATAATAATGAAAACCAAAATGAAAGCGGTGGCACTAGCAAGCGCAATGGCGATGGGGTTAGCTGCGGCGACAACGGCACAAGCGCACCCTCGTTGGGTTCTTCCTTCTCATTTCACGGTATCAAAAGAAGGCGGTGATTGGCTGTCGTTCGATGTAACCGCATCTCACGGGACGTTTGTTTTTGATAAACCAGCAGGCAGCGAGCAAGCGTTGGTGATCATGCCCGATGGTCGTTCTGAGCGTCCTAACTTTGTTGTGCGTGGCAAACGCCGCTCGATGTTTGACTTCTATTTCGAAGAGGAAGGCACACACAAGGTCGCGATCAACAATCAACCTAGCTATTACACCCAATACAAAGCAGGCCGTCGTGACACGGTTAAATGGGCAAAAGCGAGTAAAGCTGACCGCGCGAGCGTTATTCCAGAAAAAGCGCGTGATGTGGTGACTCAGCTAAGCTACACCCGCGCAGAAAGCTACGTAACGGTGGGCATGCCTACAGAAAAAGCACTTGAGATTGAAGGTAAGTTGCTTGAGATGAAGCCGCTTACGCACCCATCAGACATTATTGAAGGTGAAGAAGTGATCTTCCAATTTTTCTTCAATGGGGAGCTTCAACAAGGTGTGACTGCGGAAATTACTCGTGAAGGTACGCTTTACCGCAATCATCAAGAGCAAATCGATGTAGTGAGTGATAAAGACGGCAAAATTACGTTCACGCCGGAAGTGGCGGGCCGTTACCTGATGAAAGCCAACTACAAAGGTGAGCTGAAAAACGACCCACTAGCAGATAAAGCCAGTGCGAATGTTCACCTGACTTTTGAAACGCAACTTAACTAATCAAAGCTTGGCTCAGTGAAACACTGAGCCATTTTGGATGCACCATGAAAAACCTTTCAATTCTTAAAGTCTCAGCTATTTTTGCTGGTTTTATTTCCTTTCAAGCCGCGGCGCATTTTCCATTGATGAGTTGCCATCTAGAACAAGAAAAAGTGATCTGCGAAGCGGGCTACTCTGATGGTTCAACTGCAGTGGATTACGATGTTGAGATGTACGATTACGATGACAACTTGATTGCCAAAGTAACCACGGACAAGCGTTCGATTGCTGAATTTACTCATCCTCAAACGGACTTCTACCTTGTCTTCGATGCTGGTCACGAAAACCCAGTAGAAGTGGATGTGGTTGAGTTAAAAGAAAAATGATTACCCAGAAAGTTCGCCCAGATAATGGCAGTCGCGAAGGCAAATGGGTTGCTCTGACCATTGCTGGCATACTCGCTATATCAACGCTTTTGCTGCCTTATCATCAAACCGAATCAGAACATACTGAAGCACTCGCACATCAAGTATTGATTACCGATCTTGAACAAGAAGAACTTGCCATGATTGCTGAGCTCAAACTTGCTCATGAGGAAATCCGTGATCTTCATATTGATGAAGGCCAATGGCCAGAAATCAGTGAGCTGGAAGAATTTTGGGTTGCTCCATTTGTTAAAGACCAAAGCTGGCAGCGCAAAGGCTCTCATCAGTGGCAAAAGCTGGATACGGGTCTTTACATTGGTATTAGGCAAGGCGAGAAGGGCTCGGCTTCGATGCTCCTAGACAGTCGTCATGAGCAAGCTGATATTTGGCTCTCTACATCAGCTTCACTGGGGCAATTGAGTCACCTTATCCAGCAAGACGAGCGAAAGCAAAATGGCTGGCACCAGGTTGTCTTAATGCCTTCATCCACTGCTACGCATGCCCACTAAGTCGTTATGATCCATCAATATTGCGATCAACAAGTCATCACGTTCAATAAGTAACCATCAATATGATAACAACTATCAAGAAACGCGCCTTCTTACGTCGAATTCTAACGGCATGTACTTTACTGGCCGTGTCCACTTCAACCTTCGCAGATAAGCTGAACATAGGTATTACCTTGCAGCCTTACTACAGCTATGTCAAAGCGGTGGTCGGAGATAAAGCGGAGATCATTCCTTTGGTCGATGCAGGCTTTAATCCTCATAACTATTTGCCGCAACCGAATGATCTTAAGCGTTTGAACCAAATGGATGTGATTGTCGTGAATGGGATTGGCCATGACGATTTTGCACTAAAAGTGATCCAAGCGGCTCAACGTGATGACCTAGTGGTGATAGAAGCAAACAAAGAAGTACCGCTGTTACCAGCAATGGGGCAATCAGTCGGCAAAGGTGCGGTGAATCCACATACGTTTGTTGGCCTATCGACTACGATTCAAAAGGTTTACACCATTGCGAGTGAACTGAGTAAACTTGACCCAGAAAATGCCGCTTTTTACCGTAAAAATGCGCGAAAGTACGCAAAAGCGTTTCGCCTTCTAAAGCGTGATGCCATGTTGTCACTTGGGCAGTTAGATACGGCAGGCATGAAGGTTGCGACCACGCACAATGCTTACGGTTATATCTTGCAAGAGTTTGGTGTCGATGTTGCAGCGGTGATTGAACCAGCACACGGTGTCGAGCCAAGTGCTAGCCAACTTCAAGAAACCATTGAGAAGATCCGTCAATCCGGCATTGATGTGCTGTTTTACGAACTCAATATGCCTAACCGCTTTGTCGATACGATCGAAGAAGCGACTGGCGTACAGCTTTACCGTTTTTCTCATATGACCCATGGCGAGTACGAAACCAATAAGGTTGAAGTTGAAATGCGAGAAAACGTTGCGACGCTTATTGAAGCGATGAAGTTCGTCGCAAGCAAACACGCGCAGGAGAAAGCGTGATGCCAGGCCCTTCTATTTCTCTTGACGGGGTAAGCCTGAAATATGGTGACAACCTCATTCTGCAAGGTATTCAAACCCAGTTCGAGGCGGGACAATGCCACGTCATTATGGGGCCTAACGGTGGTGGTAAGACGTCCCTGTTGCGTTCAGTGTTGGGCCTAACGCCTTTTACTGGTGATATCTCGGTTCATTGGCCAGATCCAAAGCAGACGCAACAAGCAGGTCAAATTGGTTATGTACCTCAAAAGGCCATGTTTGAAGCCAGTCTGCCACTGACAGTGATGGACTTTGTATTGCTGAATCAAACACGCGTTCCGCTGTTTTGGCGACGTAAGTCTAAGCAAACTCAACAAGCACTGGCTCAGTTAGAGCGTGTGGGGATGGCTGCGCGTTGTGACCGTCGTATGGGACAACTGTCAGGCGGCGAACAACAGCGGGTGTTGTTTGCTCAAGCTTTACTGGACGACCCAAGTTTGCTTGTCCTAGATGAGCCAACAACAGGCATGGATGAGCAAGGGGTTCGTTACCTAGAGGGTTTGATTCATGAAGTGGTCGCAGAAGGGAAAACAGTTCTCGCTGTACATCATGATGTAACGGCTGTGCGTCGTTTAGATGCCCAAGTTCATGTTGTGAATCGTCAGATAGTTGCGTCAGGACATCACTCTGAGGTGTTAAGCCCAGAGCGAATTGAGTCTCTGTTTAAGCAGTACACCGCGAAAGTGGAGGCTGCGTAATGGATTGGTTAAGAGAACTGGCTCTGCATGGCGTTGAAGCGGGTTGGTTAAGCGACAGTTTTGCTTATGCGTTTATGGTTAACGCGATTGTCGCTGCGTTAATTCTGGGTCCTTTGTTGGGCGGTTTGGGCACGTTGGTGATTGCCAAGCGTTTGGCGTTCTTTTCTGAAGCCGTCGGTCACGCAGCTCTGACTGGTATTGCGATTGGTGTCCTGCTGGGCGAGCCACCAGAAAATCCATTTATTGGACTGTTTAGTTTCTGCATGATCTTCGCTTTATTGCTGCATTTCGTACGAAATCGAACCAATGTTCCATACGATACACTCGTTGGTGTATTCCTTGCGCTGGCTTTGGCAGTTGGTGCTGCCTTGCTGATGTATGTGGCACGAAAAATCAATATCCACATGTTAGAGAACGTTCTGTTTGGCTCGATCCTGACGGTGACAGATAGAGATATTACGATTTTGGCAGTGAGTTGCTTGATCATTTTATTACTGCTGATCCCGACATTTAACCGCATTTTGTTGACTTGCATCAGCCCAGATATTGCTCGTGTGCGAGGCTTTAATACCAGCTTCTATGATTACCTGTTCGTTATGATGATCACGCTTGTCACCATTGCAGCAGTGAAGATCATTGGTGCCGTGCTAGTCGGTGCGTTGCTACTTATCCCAGGGGCTACAGCACGTCTACTCACTAAGCGAATAGGTAGCTTTGTGTTGCTCTCATCCTTACTCGCAACCATCGCGTGCTTGGTGGGGACGGTCTTACCGATGGAGTTGGAACTTCCGGTGCCATCTGGCGCTTCGATCATTATCGTTTCTGCCATTTTCTTTTTAACCGCAACGATGTACCGCATCGTACGTAAAGCCTAGTCAGGTATCTAAATATGAATACGAAAAAGCTAATCATCGGGTTGGGCATAATAGCAGCGAGCGCATATACGCCACTTACTGTTGCTAAAGACATTCTCACCAGTACCCCTGTCACTTACATGCTGTCACAGCAGTTGATGCAAGGGACTGGGATTGAAACCAGTTACTTACCACCTAAGCGATATGGCATTGAGCGTTTAGTTAACTGGTTTGGGAGCAAGGGTCAGCAACAAGTGATTAAAGCGGGTCAGGATGCAACGGTGGCGATCACGTTGGGAGCTATTTGGCATCAAGATCCTACCTTTGTTTACGCTCGTCAGGGTAACGTACGTTTGATTGAAATTGATGCTTCTCAGGCTATTTCGCCAAGGGCGCAAGGGGTTGCAGCGTTGAAACTAGAAAACGGTGAAACGTCTAAATTTGCGTGGATGAACCCGACGAACTTGATTCGGATGGCTGCCATCGTTGGTGAGGATCTGCAAAAAGTGTATCCTCAGTATCAGACTCAGATAGAGAAGAACCAGCAAGCTCTAATGCTAGATGTACGTGAACTGATCAATCAGCAGCAAGGCGTTATTTTCGAAAAAGAGATCGATTCGGTGGTATTGTTGGGTGAATCGTTAGAAGATTTCGCATCAGGTAATCAGTTGTTTGTTGTTGACCGCCAATTTAAACCTGAATTGGAATGGTCCGAAGCAGAGAAACTATCTTTAAAAGCTCAATTTGAGGAAGATGAAACTCTGTGGCTGCTCACCAGTAGACGTCCGTCAAAAACGTTAATTTCATTGGTTTCACGGGATCGCATACTGCAAATTGATGTTATTGACCGATGGGGCAATAACGGTATCAAAACTGAGAAGCCACTCGCACGCTGGCAGTTGTAACACGAAAAACACCACGAAATTTATGAAGGGAACTGAAAAGTTCCCTTTTTTTATGAGAGTTAGATCAAAAAGCAATCACAAATACCACCTATTGCATAAGAAAATATTTGTTTCATTTATATTTCATTACTACCTTGTTATCTGTTCGTTGCGATTGATTTGTTTTATTTTGCTGTCGGGGCGAACCAATACAAACAACTATATGGATGTTAACAATGAAAATGAAAACTCTAGCCGTTGCAGTGGCGGCACTAGCATGTGGTTCTCAAGCTTTCGCAGCAGAAGTTTACAACAGCGATGGCACATCAATGTCGATTGGTGGTCACTTTACCACTGATATTGGTGATAACGGCGAAAATGTAGAAGTCGGAGAAGTATCTCCTCGTATCAATATTGTCGGTAAACAAGATTTGGGGAATGGCCTAACTGTAGAAGCAAAAGGAGAATGGCAAACCAACCTTGTTGACGGTGGTGATACAACCTTTTCAACCCGTTTAGGTTACTTAGCTTTACACAGCGAAATGGGTAAAGTGACCGTAGGCACGCAATGGTCTCCTTACTACAGTGTTGCAAGTTTAACGGATATGCCAATTAAATATGCAAACGATTTTCTTTACGATGGCGGTCGTTCGGGTTCATGGCGTTCGATTGGTACGGGCCGTGCAAACAAAATGCTAAGTTATTCAAACAACTTCGATTTTGGTAATGATATGTCGTTGTACTTTGGCGTTGGTTGGCAAGGTGAAACTAACGCTGGAGGTTCTCAGTTTGATGATCGCGGCCAGATTGCAGCAAGTTTAAGCTTCTCAGATTTCAATGTCGGTCTTGCATATACAGGTGGTGATGTTGATTCGGAAAAACTAACCTCGACAGCTATTGCTGCAAGCTATGGTTCTTATGGCAAGGGTATTTATGTGGCGGGTGTATATGGTTTGAACGAGAACTTGTATGGTATGACGGACTCAGATCAAATCTCAGGTCTTCTAGCATATGGTCTAGATAATGGCCTTAACTTTATCCTTTACTATGAAAATGTTGATCGCGATGACAATGTGTTAGACCCTAACCGCGATGTTTTAGCTCCTCAAGTCGAGTACTCTGTGACCTCGAAGCTGAAAACTTTCGCTGGTTTTAGAACGCACATGGGCGACGATAAATCTGATGACGAATGGTCACTTGGTGCTCGTTACTACTTCTAATAAATAGGACAGTTTCTACTGCCTAAACACATTTATTGTGTTAACGCCTACTCGCTGTGAGTAGGCGTTTTTCTTTCTGTTGGCTCATCTGAGTCATGTCACCGAGTATCTAGGTTGAAAAATGCCCGCGTAAAAGCGGGCATTTTTTTCAGTGACTTATGATAGGTAGCGCATCAAGCTTATTTCGTTTCCAACAGATCGAGGAAGAAAGCGTACTCAAGCGCGTCTTCTTTCAATCGTTTGAATCGACCAGAAGCACCGCCGTGGCCTGCTTCCATATCGGTTTTGAACAACAAGACGTTATCGTCTGTCTTCATTTCACGAAGTTTGGCTACCCACTTCATTGGCTCAAAGTATTGAACTTGTGAGTCATGCAAACCTGTCGTCACTAACATGTTCGGGTAGTTTTGAGCTTTAACATTATCGTACGGTGAGTAGCTCAGCATGTAGTCGTAGTAGGTTTTGTCATTTGGGTTACCCCATTCATCGTACTCGTTGGTGGTAAGAGGAATCGACTCATCCAGCATGGTCGTCACGACGTCAACAAACGGAACGTGCGCACCAATACCACGATAAAGCTCTGGTGCTTGGTTGATGATTGCACCCATTAGCAGGCCACCCGCGGAGCCTCCAACAGCAAAGACTTTATCTTTGGCCCCGTAGCCTTCTTCGACAAGTCCTTTGGTTACATCGATAAAATCATTGAAGGTGTTTTGTTTAGTCAGCTTTTTGCCATTTTCATACCAAGGACGCCCTAGCATTTCTGAACCGCGTATATGAGCGATGGCGTACACGAAGCCGCGATCAAGTAGGCTCAGGCGGGTTGAACGGAACGTTGGTTCAATAGTTGAACCGTAAGAGCCATAGCCGTATTGGTAGATTGGATTGGTGCCGTCTTTCTTAAATAGGTCTTTGCGGTAAACCAATGAAACTGGCACTTGTTTGCCATCACGAGCTGTCACCATGATTCGCTCTGACTGGTAGTTATCGGCATCAAAATCACCCAGTACTGGTGTTTGCTTCATGATTTCTGATTCACCTGTATTCAGGTCGAAATCATAGTAAGTACCCGGTGTAGTCAGGCTGCTGTAGTAGATACGAACTTTTGAGTTATCTAATTCGTAGTTGCCTGTCAGGTAAGCCGCAAACGCGGTGTCATTAAATTCAAGTGGGAACTCTTTGCCCGTCGATAGTTGGCGAACCTTGACGGTGGATAAGCCGTTTGTGCGTTGCTCGTAAACAAGGTGGTCGTCGAACAAGTCGAAATCGACCAGCTGAGTGTTATCGTCGGCAGGAATGACATCAACCCATTCAGAGCGGTCATGCATCTCTTCTGCTTTCACTTTCATCAAACGGAAGTTTACAGCTTGGTAGTTAGTGTAGACATAATACCAATCACCCAGTTTGGCGATACTGTACTCAATACCAGTTTCTCGAGGGTAGAAAGCTTCGGCTTTAGCGTTCGGGTTGTTAGCATCAATCACAGATACGCCGCTTGTCTCTGTGCTTGAGTGCCAAATGTAAACTTGCTCACCGTCTTTACTCTTACTCAAGAAGGTGTAGTAAGCGCTATCGGTTTCTTCGTAGATTAGCTCATCGCTTGTTTGAGGTGTGCCCAAGACATGGCGGTAAACTTGATAACCCAACAGTGTTTGCGGGTCTTTCTTGATGTAGTAGAAGGCTTGGTTATCGTTTTGCCACGCGATTGCGCTTGAGGCGCCTTCAATTTCATCTTTTAGATATTCGCCTGTCGTGAGGTCTTTGATCTTGATGGTGTAAATACGGCGGCTCAGGGTATCTTCGCCATAAGCCAACAAGTTTTCATTTGGGCTGATCGTTAAGCCACCAATACTGAAAAACTCATGTTCTTTTGCCAGCTCGTTAACATCTAAGATGACTTGCTTATCTTTACCTGCAAAGTCTTTTGCACGCAGGTGTACTTCGTATTCGTTATCGCCCGTCACTTCATTTGAGTAGTAGTAACTGCCTTTACGAACGGGTACTGAATTGTCATCTTTCGCAATACGACCTTTGATCTCTTCAAAAAGCTGTTCTTGCAGTGCTTCGGTGTGTTTTAAAACGGTTTCTGCGTACTGATTCTCTTGCTCAAGGTGTTGCAAGATTTCTGGGTCTTGGCGCTCATCATCACGCATCCAGTAGTAATTATCGACTCGTGTATCACCATGAATATTCATCGCATGAGGGACTTTTTTAGCAACGGGTGCTTGGGTTTGTTGAGCAACGAGTTGCGATTGGGAGTAATGGTTCATGGTTGGTAATCCTTGATTGCTGCATCCGGCGACTAGCGCGACCGATACGGCCAACGTGGTTAAAGTGAAACGCATCTGTGTATCCTTATTGTGTACTCTTCTCGTGTTTTTTCGCCATTCATTTATCTTGCGAGTAAAAGTACGTTTGTGTTCTTCCAGTGAAAGTATTTATATCGAATGGCAAACGAATAACTTCTGTATAAGCAACTGTTCTTTTTAGCAAAGATTGGATGGGATGTTAAATGCAATTGCTGGTGGATGAGAGCTAAAGGGTAAGATGCGTGCAACAAAAAAGGGACACACTTTGCAGCATGTCCCTTTTCTTTATCTCGGTGGGGATGAGAATCAGATTTTAGATCGCCAGTGGCATTTCGTTTGAATGGTCGTGCTTGCGATTAACCCAGCGTAGACCAAGCATGGCGATGATCGACATTGCCATCATCAAACAACCAAGTGGCATTTGATCTTGTGCAGGGAAGAGCGAAGCCAACAGCGTCGCGATACCCGCACCTAGGTTTTGCATGCCACCTAAAATCGCACCGCCAGTGCCCGCGTGGTATGGGAACGGTGAAAGTGCACCGGTTGTTGCCGCTGGGAACAAAATGCCAGCGCCCAAGAAGTAAATAGTTGCACCACCAATCAGGGTCAATGCCGTTGTTAGACCAAACAGACCAGGAATTAACACGACAGCAGAGCCAACTAAGATAGCCACTAGACCAACGTTCAGAGCACGACGCTCAGAACGGCGTTGTGCGATGTAACTTGATAAACCTGCACCGACCAAGTAACCCGGAATCGGCAAGACAAACAATAAGCTTACGGTGGTTGCTGGTAAACCAAGTACGCCACCTAGTAGTACACCCGCTGCTGCTTCAAATACTGCGACGCCTGCGAACGTTGCCACCAATACCAGCAAGAAACCTTGGAAGCGTTTGTCTGACAGTACGAACTTGTAGCTCTTCGCCACAGATTCATGTTTGCGACGCTCTTTCGGCAAAGTTTCCATCATACTTGTCATCATGGTGATCACTACTGCGATACCAAACAGTGCAAGGAATAAGTAGCTAGAACGCCAGCCGAAAGCTTCAGTTAGGTAACCGCCTAGTACAGGGGCCATCAATGGCGAGAAAATAACACACATGCTGATCAAGCTATTTGCACGGTGCAATTCTGCGCCTTCAAAACAGTCACGAGTCAGTGTGCGAGACATCGCACCGCCACAACCGATACCCAAACCTTGGATAAAGCTACCGGCTAGGAACCATTCGTACTCATGAGCAAATAGCGCCACCAAAGTACCAAGAATGTAGATGATCAAACCCGCAACGATGATTGGTTTGCGACCAAGGCGATCAGACAGTGTGCCGTACACAAACTGCGACAGACCGTAAGGGATCAGGTAACACGCCATCACAGCTTGAAGTGACGACGCTGATACCAAGAACTCACCCGCCATATGACCAATAGAAGGCACGTACATCGTTTGAGTCATTTGACCTACGGCAGTCAGAATTGCGATTAAAAAGGTAAGTTTCGCTAATGGAAACGAGGCGGACATTTGCGTATCTCTCCAGAAATTTAAGACGTAAAAAGCCTTAGCGCTCCATATAGGAGAGCCAAATAAACAAAGTGATTAGGGAATCTAGGCGCGAGATATTAGAGCTTGAGTGCTGACTTAGCAATCAAAAAATGTGAAGTTGAGCAAGATAAAAATCTATGATTTGGATTAGAAAATCTAATCTATTTTTGTTGGGTGTTGAAAACGAAAAAGGGAGCCGAAGCTCCCCTTGAAATTCTGTGTTCATTGAGAACAACTTTCGTTATTCACGACCTGAAGCGTAGGCGTAAAGTAACTCAAGTGCGATAGTTGCGCCAGCCAAGGCCGTTACATCGCTGTGGTCGTAAGGAGGAGAGACTTCCACCACGTCCATACCTACGATGTTCATGCCAGCGAAACCACGAATGATCTTCAGAATTTTATCTGAGTTCAGACCACCACAAACTGGTGTACCTGTACCCGGAGCAAAAGCCGGATCCAGACAGTCGATGTCAAAAGTGACATACACAGGCTTATCCGCAACCGTGCGACGAATCTCTGCCAGAATCTCTTCTACAGACATGTCGTTCGCTTGCATTGCGTTGATCACATTGAAGCCATGATCTTGTTGGTCATATTCAGTACGAATACCAATTTGAACTGAGTTCTTCGCAGAGATCAGACCTTCTTTTGGCGCATGGTAGAACATAGTACCGTGGTCGTAAGAACTACCGTTCGCGTAAGTGTCTGTGTGCGCATCAAAGTGAATTAGTGCCATTTGACCATGGTGCTTCGCGTAAGCACGCAAGATTGGTAGTGTGATGAAGTGGTCACCACCCAAGCCTAGCATTGTCTTACCGCTCTTTAGAATCTCACTTGTTGCCGCTTCTAGGCGGTAAGTGAAATCTTCAGCATCACCACAATCGAACACAAGGTCACCTGCGTCGGTCACTTTCAATTTATCAAATACGTTGAAGTCCCAAGGGAACTTCTTGCCTTCCCAAGCAAGGTTTACTGACGCACGGCGGATCGCATCTGGTCCCATACGCGCACCAGGACGACCAGAAGTCGCCATGTCCAGAGGAACCCCGAGCACCACAACGTCTGCGTCTACCGATACTGGGTTTTTGACGTACGGTCGACGTAGAAACGACATAGAGTTGGAGTAAAGCGAATAATCGGTTTTAGTAAACAAATCATTCATATCAGAAGTCCTCTAAATAGGTGTAGCCTGCCAAACCTTGTTCTAGTTCAGCTAGGATTTGTTCTTGTTCACTGGCTTCAACACGTGCTGAAACCAATTGTTTGTAATTATCACGAATCGCATCTACGTCGATATGAACGTAGCGCATCATGTCTTCTACGCTATCACCTTCGTTGATGTAGCTGATCTCAAATTGACCTTCTTCATCAACATTGACTACTGCACTGTGGGTATCACCAAATAGGTTGTGCATGTCACCAAGGATCTCTTGGTATGCGCCTACTAGGAAGAAGCCCATTGGGTACGGTTTGTCTTTGCTCCATGCTGGTACTGGTAGTGTGCTCTCGATACCTTGGCCATCAACGTAATGGTCAATCACACCATCGGAGTCACAAGTGATGTCCAACATCACCGCACGACGCTCTTCCACATCACCAAGACCAGAAAGAGGCAGAACAGGAAATACCTGATCAATACCCCATGCATCTGGCAGGGATTGGAAAAGAGAGAAGTTCACGAAGAACTTGTCCGCAAGACGTTCGCTCAACTCATCCAAAATAGGACGGTGGAAACGGTTCTTGGTACTCATTTGACGACTTAGCTCGAAGTAAATGCGCAGCGACAGTTGTTCTGCCCACGCACGTTGTTCAAGGTTCAGTACGCCAGTAGCGAATTGTGAGTGAACCTCAGCCAAATCGCTTTGGGTATCGTTGTAAATTTCAATTAATGCACGCGCATCCGTACCATCTTGCAGGTTCTCCCAGTTTCGCCACATGTTTTGTAGCAAGAACGGAGCATCTACCGCTGGCTCGAATACTTCTTCTGGTTGGTACGTTTCTGTGCCAATAACGTTAGAAATCAACACCGCGTGGTGTGCCGTTAGAGAGCGACCCGATTCAGAGATGATCACTGGCATCGGTTGTTCGTACTGCTGACACACATCACCTACCGTATTCACGATGTTGCGTGCGTATTCTGCAAGGCCGTAGTTCATCGAGTTCGAAGATTGGCTACGTGTGCCGTCGTAGTCTACTGCTAAACCGCCGCCAACATCGAAGTAATCAATGTTTGCACCCATGGCACGTAATTCACAGTAGAAACGTGCCGATTCGTTTACACCATTACGCACGTCACGGATGTTTGCCATCTGTGAGCCAAGGTGGAAGTGAACCAATTGCATGGTGTCCAGCTGGTCTTCGCGTTTTAGACGATCAATCACGCTCAATACTTGAGATGCTGATAGACCGAACTTCGATTTCTCACCGCCGCTTGCTTGCCATTTACCCGCACCTTGAGACGCAAGGCGGATACGCAAACCAAGACGTGGTGTTACACCCAAGCTTTTTGCTTCTTCAAGTACCAGATCAAGCTCAGATAGCTTCTCTAGTACGATAAATACTTTGTGGCCTAGCTTTTCACCGATCAGTGCAAGGCGCACGTATTCACGGTCTTTGTAGCCATTACACACGATCACGGAGCTGCCCTGTTGAGCCAATGCCAATACGGCTAATAGCTCTGGCTTACTGCCTGCTTCAAGACCCAGTTGTTTGTTTTCTAGCTGTGCTTGACTCGCTAAGATCTCATCAACCACTTCACGCTGTTGGTTTACTTTAATTGGGTATACCAGCAGGTATTTATTTGGATATTGGTACTCTTCAATTGCTTGGTTGAAAGCTTGGCAAATGCCATGCACGCGTTGGTGCACGATTTGCGGGAAGCGCACTAATACAGGCAGGTTCAACTGCTTAGCTTCTAGCTCATTAACAATCGCACTGAAAGGGATTTGGTGTGCACGGTCACTACGAGGAGATACGTATACCTCGCCTTGGTCATCAATTCCGTAGAAGCCTTGGCTCCAGTAGTGAACGTTGTAGTCCGCGCGGATGCGGTCTAATTTAGTTGCTTTTTCCAACTCGATTCTCACAAAAATGTATTTAAGCCCTCATAGGAAGTAGAGGAGAAAATACAAAAAAGCAAATCATGAGGCGCTAACCTCATACCCTGACACGAACTCCGTGTGCGCGCATTAACGGATAAAACTCAACCAGAGTCTAATGATTAAAATTTGTTCTTTCGATTAATAATTATTGTCGAACTGCGGTGTAAACATTTATTTAACAGAGTGTCCACTCTACTGTTATAGTTGGTCTGACCAGTAAGGATTTGGTCGATAAGAAATAAGAACAAAGACTCAACAAAACAAGGACATGTTTTGCAGCTGCACAGAATTCAGGGATACATCCAAACCATGTATCTTGTCGAGTACCCAGACAAATTAATGCTGCTTGATGGCGCCAGTCGAGCGGATATCCCTCATCTTAAAGATTTTATCGAGCACCAACTCAATCGCCCGTTTGCAGATCTAAAACTGGTGGTCGTCACCCACATGCACCCAGACCACGCTGGTGCAGCGCACAAACTAAGAGATTTAACGGGCTGCAAGCTATTGGCAGCAAAACGAGACACACATTGGTATGGTGGTTTTGATGGTTGGTTGATGCATCTTACGGATTTGATTTTGGCGCGTTGGATGGCGAACCGAATGCGCAAACCTAAGTGTAACCTTTGGTATTCGCGAAAACTAAGACCGGATATCGAGCTGGTGGATGGAGAAGTGATTCCCGGTTTTACTGATTGGCAGATATTGGAAACACCGGGGCATACTGATAGAGATTTATCGGTTTATCATGCTGAGCAAGATGTGCTTTATGTCGCGGATTTGATGGTGCAGGTAAAAAGCCATTTGATTGCGCCGTTTCCTATCTTTCACCCCAACCAATATCGCCGTTCGTTAAAGCGCGTTTTTGAGATGAATCCGAGTTGTTTATTGGCGGCACATGGGGGAGAGGTTGAGTTTGATGAAGACGCGTATCAACACATCATCAATACTGCACCAGTTAGACCGATTACCCACTGGCGAGTAACGAAGATAAAACTGAAAGGATTAATGCGATCTGTACTGAGAAGAAAGAACGATAAACAGGAGAAGGGCAGTTAGAATAGTATTTAAGAGCCAGATGAGCGACCACGGAGTTCGCTCATCTGAAGCTACGGGGATTATGGAGCCAATAAGTGAGATTGGCTCGGGTCTACCAGAACTTTGTCTGCCATACCCTGACGACCTAGCAACATCATGTAGGTCATCTTTTCACGGTTAGTCAGCGTGATGTCGATAGGCCACTCTTGGTCGCCCATGCGTAGCATCGTCGTGATCACGCAGCGGTGTTCGAACGTTCCGTTTGATGATTTCACTTTGCGGTTCGCCTTCAGTGGAGCTTTACAGCGAACCACTTGTTCTAAGTGGTAAACATCTGGGTGTAGATCGAATTCTACGTATGACTGACCGTCTTGCTCTGTGCACTCTAGGTTATCTACGTGCAGAGAAGAAGTCTGTGCGCCTGTATCAATACGCGCTTCAAGATGAGTAATCCCTAACTCAGGTAAGCAAATTGCTTCGGCGTTCCCAATGATCATTTTCTGATTCATAGTGTCATCCTAGCGATGAGTGATAAAGAGAGCCCAGTTTATAGGCTCTCACTCAAACAATTATCAGCCTTTACCGCGTGTACGGTTAGCGTTTGGTTTTGCGTTCTTCTCGATGAAGTCGAAGATCATGCCTGCAACGTCTTTTTCTGTTGCGTTTTCGATGCCTTCAAGACCAGGAGAAGAGTTCACTTCCATCACAACAGGGCCGTTTTTCGATTGAAGAATATCAACACCACATAGGTTTAGCCCCATGACTTTTGCTGCGTTGATCGCGGTTGCGCGCTCTTCTTTGGTTAGTTTTACTAGCTCAGCAGAACCACCACGGTGAAGGTTAGAACGGAACTCGCCTTCTTTTGCTTGGCGTTTCATTGCTGCGATAACTTTGTTACCTACAACGAAGCAGCGGATATCAGCACCATTTGCTTCTTCAATGAACTCTTGCACCATGATGTTCGCTTTTAGACCCATGAATGCTTCGATTACGCTTTCTGCCGCTTTTGTTGTTTCAGCAAGTACAACGCCGATACCTTGAGTACCTTCAAGTAGCTTGATAACCAAAGGTGCACCGCCAACGTTTTTGAGCACGTCCTGAATGTTGTCAGGATGGTGAGCAAAACCTGTGCGAGGTAGACCAATGCCTTTGCGTGATAGCAGCTGCATAGAGCGTAGCTTGTCACGAGAGCGGCTGATTGCTACTGACTCGTTTACACAGAATGTGCCCATCATTTCAAATTGACGGACAACCGCTGTACCGTAGAAAGTGATAGATGCACCGATGCGTGGAATAACCGCGTCATACTTTGGCAATTCTTCACCCTTGTAACGAATCTTAGGGTTGTTACTCGTAATATCCATATAACAGTGCAGAGTATCGATCACATCAACTTGATGTCCGCGCTCTTCACCCGCCTGCTTTAGGCGCATGGTTGAATATAGATTCTCATTACGAGAAAGAATAGCAATACGCATGGCAATTCCTTAGTAAGTCAGTACCAAATTAAAAATATAAACATAGAGTATAGTGAGTGGGTTTAATTGATGTGACAGCATCCACTCGCTTCAACGATTTAGAATTGTGGTTGGACAACCACGTCGTCAGAGGTGCGCACCTTAGGGCGTTTTCTCACTATATGAAAACGAAAAAATATCGTCGACACGACAAAAATAATTTATTGAACTCTCACGCCTTACTGCGTGCGACTGTCAAGGGTGAGAAAAAGAAAATTGAACCAAAAATTCATCACTTTTCGAAGTAGGAAAACTGAAAAAAGCGGCCATTTGACCGCTTACTTCTCTTGGCATTGAGAGTGATTTGGAAAGAGTTCAGCCGTTTAGGTGGCTATTTTTATTGATTTGCAACGCTACTCATTACATTCAGTAAGACCTGTTTGATGGTTTGGTAGCGCAGTGGCAATGTGCGGCTGCGTTTTCTCACCAAAAATAAATCTTCGTACACCGATTGTTTTAACTCGGCGACATACAACTCTTCTCTTAACGAAAAGCTCTCCACCGCACTGCGCGGTAAAACGGTAAAGCCGAGTCCTTTGCTCACTGGCAATAAGATCTGGCTTAACTGGTTCACATATCCTGAGAGTGGCATGTCACTGACTTGGATCTCTTTTAATGAGGGTTCTGCGCATTGATCGAAAAAGAACGTCATGTAATGTTCGGCGTCTGGGTGTCCAATCACACCACAGTTTTTTAGTAGTTCCGGTGTGAGGGTTTTTCCTTGGTAGGATTTAGGCAAGATCAAACATAATGTCTCTCGCCCAATTTGCTCGCTTTGGAACACGCTTTTATTCGGTGAGTAAGTCACGATGCCCAAATCAATTCGCCCTTCTGCAACCCCATTAAGAATAGATTGGTTAGGGGCTGCTTCTAGGTGAATCGATAAGCCTTTATGTCGTTTTTGCTTTTCAAGTAGCGGATCAAACAGCATCAAAGCAAGTGCGCCAGAACAGGCGAGTTTGCAGTATCCTGCGTGTGGGTCATCAAAGCTTAAGTCTTCTAGTAGGCTTTTCTCTTTTTCTTCAAGTTCTAGCGCGTAGGTATACACCATGCGGCCTTGTTCAGTGAGCTCGAAGCTTTTGTTCTCGCGTTTAATCAATGGGTGCTGACAAGCTTGCTCAAGCTTTTTTATGTGCTGACTGACACCGGGCTGGGTCATGTAGAGCTTTTCTGCCGTCTGAGTAAAGTGACCGACTTCGACAAGAGTTTTGAATGTATGTAACCAAACAGGATTCAGCATAGGACGTCGTTTGCTAGAGAAATTGCTGAAATAATAGCATGATGCATAGCAGAACGCAGAGTGGCAGATAAATGACAGGCAAAATAAAACCCCGCCTGGTTTCCCAGACGGGGCTTATTCTTTTTTGCAGCAATCCGGCTACTAATAGGTGCTCCCTGCATCTATCCTTGATTGTGGCTAAATCCTTTAACCGAGTTCCTTGTTCATCGCCTTCCTAGCGGTGTCCATTCTTGCCTATCATCCTGACGGGCGAACTCTGTCCTAGAGTTTAACTACATCCTTGCTGATAACTCATCCTAAGCTACCAAATCTTCATCCTGAAGATACCCAATCCTTTAGGCTTTTTTCCTGTTCCCGCCAACATCCTGTCGACACATTTAGTATTGTTGTTTTGCTGATTACTCTCAATCAGCTAGATAAAAAAACTTTGGCAGCGAATATTGCTTAAAAAGGATAGTTATTATTTTTCATATGTTTAGGTTTGTTTTTTGATTTATTCTTAGTCAAAAATGGTCGTTTTACTTACATCGCGTGTAAGAGATCTCGCACAAGGTTCCGAGCCAATATACGAAGCGGCGTCTTTTTCGCCTTGTTTAAGAGTTTGCTCAAGATCACAGCTCGAACGGTAGCCATAAGATTTAGCGACAGTTTCAGATGATATTCCCATCTCTTTTACTGCAAATATGGCCCATTCATCGCGAGTTTTTCGAATGATTTGTCGTAGTTTGGTTTTTAAGTTAGTCATAGCCGCTCCTTAATTAGCTTGTCTTTCCGAGGCAAGAATAAGGATCGAAGTGAGGCCAAGTTGATAGTATGCCGCTCAATATCAATACTATTGAGGCGTAATGAAGAATCGACCTCTATTACTGATACTATTTACGCGTAGAGCAATATTATCTAGCAGGGTGATGAATGGCGTACATTGAAAAAATACCTCAGAGACCAGGCTTTTCTTGGCGTTATCGTCGAATTGATGAGTCAACAAAGCAGTCTGATTTACACTTTCATGATGATGTGTATGAGTTGGTTATTCATCGTCATTTTGATGGAGTGTTAAATGTCGGTCATTGCGAGATGGATATCGAACATAATCAGATGTTGTTGATTGCCCCTGGCGTTCCGCATTCTTTTTGCTCTACGTCTCCGAAAGACAATTGTGAGACACACGTGGTTTGGTTTAAGCGTGAGTGGATTTCCAATCTCATGTTTTATTGCACGGAGCTACGTAAACTGGACCCGTTATTAAAAGCGGCCAATAAAGGTGTGGTCTTTTCTAAGGGAACGGCCCAACAAGTGGTGGACTTGATGCATGAGCTGATGAAAGTCCCTGCAATGGAACAGCTTGCCCGTTTTATTCACGTTCTCTCCTTGCTTGCCCATGATGAAGCCGCAAAAACACTGATGACGCATTCTTACCTCTCGCTGAGTGAACATGAGCAACAAGAAAGAGAGCGGGTTGCTAAGGTCAATGGGTATCTTGAGCAGCACTTTGCTCGTAAAATAACCCTTGCCGACTTAGCGAACGATTTATCGCTCAGTGAAAGTGCCGTGACTCGATTATTTCAAAAGCACTTTAAAGAACCTTTTAGCCAGCGCTTGATGAAGCTACGTATTAATCACGCTGCGGAATTGCTGCAATCAACTGAGTTACCGATCGGGATTGTGTTTGAGCGAGTAGGGTATCGGAATCAAGCTTTATTTAATCGCCATTTCAAAACTTACAAAGGGCTTACCCCACGAGATTACCGACAACATTACCAGCAACGCATTCAGCCCTAGCCTCTTGCTTAGTTTTGGCAGGTGTGCCCTCTTTTTGATGTCGAGTGAGAATTCATGTGCAACTGGTATATTATTTGCTAGGTTGTTGAAGAATCATTATTAAGATTCAATGACAGATGAAATAGGGAACTTGATTGCCATTAATCTGTCATATTCAGTGGATAGGTTGACTCTTGCCATACGATAAAACACAGTCGAACTGTTCAAAAATTGACTGCAACGCGTCGTGTTTTGTCATTATGTTGTGAAATCAATCACGGTTAATTTATTCGTTCCCCGATAGATTGAAGGGGAAACAACCTTAGACAATAAGCTCATGATGAGCGCTACCTATATAAATGAGGGAGATTGCTATGAAAAAGATGAGAAGAGCACAGTTGCATCGTGTACGTATTCAATACTGGAAAGACACAAAAACTGACGCTACCAAAAAAGCATAGTTAACCACACTCGTGACACTGAGCTGGCAATGGACGAACTACCTTCCATAACATGCCAGCTCTAAAATTATCTGGCACATCCATACTTTCCAAGACTCCAAGCTTCCTGCTTTCCTAAACAAAGCTTCCAAAACAACCAAACGTTCCACTCTTTCTAGATTCAACATTTCAGCACAAAACCATAGCCTTAAATGCAAAAAAGCCAGTCCGAAGACCAGCTTTCTCATTACTTGTTCAACTCTGCTTATTACAGAGTGATTCCGTAATTACAGGTAGTTTGCGTCAACCAAGTCGCCAGCTTTTGCGCTGCTTACTTCTGGGCGAGCTTGTAGCCAAGCTAGAACCTGTGCTTTTTGTTCTTCAGTTGCGCTTTCGTAACGCTCTGTTGAACATAGGAAGCCTTCAAACAGCTCTAGACCACCGCCGCCAAAGCATAGGTTTAGACCATCAATGTAGTCGATAAACTCATCAACGAATGCATCGTAACGGTCGAAGTCGTTGATGTCTGTTTCACAGCTGATTTCAAAACCTAGGATTGCGAATTCACCTAGGAATAGCTTTTTGCGTAGACGACGATTTTTGTTATCGATTTTATCTAGTTTCATGATTATCTCTCGTGGATGATTTGAGTACACCTTATACCCCCAAAACAGGCTTTGCCCAAGCAAAATCGGGAGTACATAGAATAGATGGGTGCTTTATAACATTTTCTAAACACAAAGTTCATAAAGATGGACTACTTCTGTCACTTTTCTCTTCCAAACTTCCTCTCGCTTGATAATTAACAAACTTATAATTCAACCTAACACTGGGAAAGCAACACCATGAGTAAGGAAACCTTCGACGCGACGCGTTACAACCAAAGTAATAACAAGCCTTTTGAAGAAGTACTGGAAGCGAGCCTATCTCGACGCAGTATCCTAAAAGGTGGCCTAGGTATCAGTGCGATGACCGCTTTTGGTGCGTTTGGCTTATCTGGGTGTAACGATTCTAGCTCTGGCACTTCAGCTGGCAATGGGTCTAACGTGTCTAGCGCAGTATTGAATTTTGATTCTATTCCGGGCTCTCTGACGGATGCAGTTTCGATTCCGCAAGGTTATGTCGCACAAGTTTTGGTACCTTGGGGCACACCTCTAAATGCACAAGGTAATGCTTGGAAAGACGATGGCAGCAATACGAGTGCTGATCAGCTCAATGCGCTTGGTATGCATCATGACGGCATGCATTTCTTCTCACTAAATGACAGTGATACTGATGGCTTGTTGTGTATTAACCACGAGTACATTGATACTTCAGCATTGCATCCTAGCGGTCCAACCGTTGTGGGCGGCGTGCGTACTATCGTCGACGAAGTTCGTAAAGAAATTAACGCGCACGGTGTATCCGTGGTTCGCGTTCAACTTGAAGACAACATGTGGAAGCTGGTGGATACCGACCCACTAAACCGCCGTTACACTGGCGCGACAGTTATGGATCTTTCTGGACCTGTAGCGAATACAGAATTGGCCGTGACTCGCTTCTCTCAAGATGGCAGCCAAGCACGTGGCACACTAAACAACTGTGGTAATGGTTTCTCGCCTTGGGGCACGTACCTGACGTGTGAAGAGAACTGGCCGGGTTACTTCGTCAACGCAGGTGTTCGTACTGAAGAGCAAGATCGTATTGGTGTAGATGACGAACGCACTCGCTACTTATGGGAAACGTTGGCGGGCAACGCTGAAGAACGCTTGGACGAGTTTACGCGCTTCAATGTTGAGCCTACAGGCGCAAGTGCATTGGATGATTACCGTAATGAAGCGAACGGCCATGGTTACATCGTTGAGATCGACCCTTACACGCAAAACTCACGTGCTAAAAAGCGTACTGCACTAGGTCGCTTCCGTCACGAAGGTTGTACTTTCGGTAAGCTTGAAGAAGGTAAGCCTGTGGTCTTTTACTCTGGCCACGACTCTCGCTTTGAGTACCTATACAAATTTGAATCTGCAGCAGCGTGGGACCCAGCAGATGCTAATCCAGCAAACCGTTTGGCGACGGGCGATAAGTATATGGATGAAGGCACACTGTATGTGGCGCGCTTCAACGAAGACAGCTCTGGTACTTGGTTGCCACTGACACTAGATAGCACGACAGTTTCTGGTGGCACTTTGGCAGATAGCTTCAATTCGTTGGCAGAAATCATCCTGAATACGGCTGGCGCAGCCGACCTTGTTGGTGCGACGCCAATGGATCGCCCTGAGTGGTGTACCGTTGACCCATTCACAGGCTCGGTTTACCTGACGCTAACGAACAACACCAAGCGTACAGAGGAAACTAACCCTGCAAACCCACGTTTAAACAACAAGTTTGGTCACGTAATCCGTTGGGATGAAGGCGAAGCAGCAACAGACTTCACGTGGGATATCTTCGTGTTTGGCTCTCCAGCAAACGGTGATGCGGACACTAACCGTTCGAGCTTGACCGAGCTAAACCAATTTGCGAGCCCAGACGGCTTAGCGTTTGACCCTCGTGGCATCCTTTGGATTCAGACGGATAACGGTGCAGATGAAGTGACGTCTTACACCAATGACCAAATGCTTGCGGTTGTACCTTCAAAGCTGACAGATGAAAACGGCACACAAGAAGTGATCGGCGCAGAAAACCAAGCTGAGCTGAAGCGTTTCTTTGTTGGTCCTAACGGCTGTGAAGTGACAGGATTTACCATCAGCCCAGATTACAAGTCTTTGTTCGTGAACATTCAGCACCCAGGTAACTGGCCTTATAGCGACAATGCTGCGGAAGAGACACCTGCAGGGATGACACTGCGCCCACGTGCCGCAACGGTGGTTATTCGTCGTGAAGACGGTGGTGAAATTGGTGTGTAGCCACTAGGTTGTACGACTGAATATCGGGAATAAGAAAAGCCCTGCGTTTGCAGGGCTTTGTTGTTTCTGATGAGTTGCTTACTAAAACTAGCTTTTGAGAGATCCGCCAGCAGTACGAATCACATCTTGATACCAGAAGAAGCTCTTCTTGCGTTTACGCTCTAACGTACCTTGGCCATCGTTGTGGCGATCAACGTAGATGTAACCGTAACGCTTGCTCATTTCAGCGGTTGAGTTCGCGACTAAATCGATTGGTCCCCAGCTAGTGAAGCCCATCAACTCAACACCATCAAGAATCGCTTCGTGTGCTTGTACAAGGTGATCGTTCAAGTAAGCGATGCGGTAATCATCTTGAATCTCACCGTTTTCATCGATTTCATCACGCGCTCCTAAGCCGTTTTCTACGACGAACAATGGCTTTTGGTAGCGATCGTGAAGGAAATTAAGCAGAACGCGTAGACCTTTTGGATCGATCAACCAGCCCCATTGGCTCTTCTCAAGATATGGGTTTGGCACGCTATCGACGATGTTACCTACTTCTTTCTGTTTTGGGTCTGCACTTGCACAGCCACTTGCGTAGTAGCTGAATGAGATGAAATCGACACTTGCTGATGCGATCTCTTCTAGGTCACCGGCTTCCATCTGAATTTCAATGCTATTTTCGCGGAAGTAACGCTTCATGTAGCCAGGGTACTGACCACGAGTTTGTACATCACCGAAGAACAACCATTTGTTGTTTTCGTGCATTGCTGCCAGCACGTCATCAGGGTTACAGGTATATGGGTAGTTGATCGCGCCAAGCAGCATGTTACCAATCTTGCCGTTTGGTACGATTTGCTGACACAGTTTTACCGCTTTCGCATTTGCCACTAGCTGGTGGTGAATCGCTTGGTAAATCTCTTGTTCGCTAGCGTCTTCTTGTAAACCAACACCGGTAAATGGCGCATGCAGAGACATATTGATTTCGTTGAACGTTAACCACAGCTTCACTTTGTCTTTGTAGCGTTCAAGCACGGTGCGAGCATAACGCTCGAAGAATTCGATCACGCGACGATCGCCCCAACCACCGTAGTTCTCGACCAGTGCGTAAGGAATTTCGTAGTGAGATAAGGTCACGAAAGGTTGGATATCGTGCTTCGCCAGTTCATCAAAAATTTTATCGTAGAACGCTAAACCTTCTTCGTTAGGTTCAAGTTCGTCGCCGTTCGGGAAGATGCGGCTCCATGCCAAAGACAGACGCAGGCAGTTAAAGCCCATTTCTTTGAATAGCGCAATGTCTTCTGGATAGCGATTGTAGAAGTCGATCGCCACGTCTTTGATGCCCGGCGTACGTTCTTCACGGGTTTGATGCGGACTCAAAATACCGTTTGGCAGCATGTCTGACGTCGATAACCCTTTACCCCCAAGGTTGTACGACCCCTCTACTTGGTTTGCAGCAATAGCACCGCCCCAAAGAAAATGTTCAGGAAACGTAATCATGTTTCTCACTCTTTATTGTTTTGCAGTATGTGTTTCTGTGTTTGAGAATAGTGTAGGTCAAGGCGGGATTCTTGTATCGAGATCGTGTTTTTCTCAAACGGTGGGAGATGCCGAGTTCTGATGATGATTTTGTAATCAATACCGACTTAAGCTGATTTGAACAATAAAGTGAAAGTCAGTCCATTTTGTTCATTCTTATGCACGGTAACTTGTCCATTCATATCACGCATGTTGTTGGCCGTAATCGCCAAACCCAGCCCTAGTCCCTCACCAATTTTCTTTGAGGTTTGGAAGGGTTCAAACATCGATTCGAGCATCTCATCCGACACGCCACAGCCATTGTCACTCACCGTTAGTTCTGCCTGATTTGCCGTTGGATTGACGATCAAGTTGAGCTGAGGATTAGTGGTGTTGCCCATCGCATCCAATGCGTTCGATACTAGGTTGCCAAGCACCTGCAGCAGTCGTTGTTCTTCTCCCATGATCTTGGTTAAATTTCGAGGAACACGGATCCGCACATCCACCTTGTCTAGTTGAGATTGGTAAACACGCAATGTTTCTTCGAGTGCAGAGGTAAGGGAAATCGCTTGTAAACGTTCTGGTTTGTTGTAAGCGAACGTTTTTAGCTGACTGGTCATGCTTGCCATGCGATCAATCAGTCTCTGTACCAAGACGTTATTGGCTTTCATCATGTCGGTTTCACCGCGTTCAGCCAATAGCTCATTAGTGGTGAGCAGAGTACGCAAGCCCGTTAGCGGCTGATTAAGTTCATGAGTGATCGCGCTCGACATACGACCTAAGGCTGCCATTTTGCTCGATTCAATTAACTGGCTTTGTGCTTCTTTCAGCGCTTGAGTTCGCTCTTCTACACGTTGTGCCAGTTCTTGGTTGACCTGTTGTAGTGATTGCTCGGCTTTTTTCCGCTTGCTGATGTCTATGATCGTTGCAAGAAAATACTGCTCGCCATGCCAAGGGAAACTGGTCAGGGAGAACAGAACTGGGAAGACGCTGCCATCACTCCTTTTGGCGATGGTTTCGACCGTGCTGATCTCTGCTAGCTCTTTATGTTTAGGTAGATCTTTAAGTAACTTGAGAGTGGTGGAATTTGGGTTACCGGCATCAAATAGCTCCCAAGCAAAAGTGTGTCGATTAACACTCTCTGGCAAACAAAACAAACGTTTCGCCATCGGGTTGAGGTCAAACAGTTGCCCTTGTTCGTCAATCAATAACAAACCAACGTGAGTCTTATTGATCATTTGCTTCAAGCGGCGTTGGGACTCTTCCAAAAGGGCTTGAATCCGTTGTTGGTTGATGTGTTTTTGGCGACGTTGCAAGCCAATGATGACAAGCAAGACGATCAATAGGAGCAGCGCCGCTACGCTCCAACCAATCACATTAATAGTTTGTTGAATCGGTTTGGAAGGGGTGAGGTAGCTGACGTACCAATTCAAGTCATCCAGCTTCACGGTATGTGCAAAATAGCGTTGATGGTTGAGTGTCCATGCTCTGATATTGGTGTTGTCGTATAAGCGCTGAGTTTCTAACTGGACTGTGTTGTTCGGTTCGTTAAACCAGTCTGCGTTATAGACTGGGCTGCTCGATAGGAAGAAACGCTGCTGGCGATTTTGCAATGTGATGATGTCTTGACTGGTAATGGTTTGCTCAGTCAATAGGCTCAGGTTGATTTGTACTACCACAATGCCAGCGATATCCAAGCCGTCATAGATAGGAGCGGCCAAATAATACAGCGGGCTGGAGCCTTTGGTTTTGTTCACCAAGGAGACACCGCCGCCTTGGCTGTGAATTTGTTCCACAATCGCTTTTCGGTCAGACAGGCTAAAGCGCTCTTCGATTAAACTCGACACCAATACCTCACCAGAGTTAGACAGGATCAGCCAACCTTCTGTGTTAGCGGCTTTATCCAGTTGAGTCAGTTGGGTTTGTAGCGGCTCGTAATAAGTTAGATTCCCTTTTACAAACGCGATGGTTTCTGGGTTATTGGTAACAAGGTATGGCAGGTGATAGAAGCGTTTTAGAGCCCGGCGAACTTCACCGATATAGTCGAGCAACTTTTGTTGAGCTTCGTTTTGAGTCTCGACACTCAACCATTGACGAGCAACCTCTCGACTGGCGATATAGCAAGACAGAATCAGCATGGATGCAAGTGCGACTATAAGCCATGTTTTGCCAATTCTTCTACGCTGCATACCGACCCCATACTGGTATTGATCTTTTTCGACGATGAAAGAGTGCGCCTAACCGGTTGGATGTTAAAGACTTGTAAGCAAGAAGTGAGATCTAGCTCCTTTTCTCCACAGTGGTTTTTGCTACCGTTAGTACACCACGATGAATTCCTATACTTATAAATCAGGCAGTAACGTATGGCTTTTAACGACTCCC
Source organism: Vibrio sp. D173a (assembly GCF_030248475.1). Lineage (NCBI taxonomy): Bacteria > Pseudomonadati > Pseudomonadota > Gammaproteobacteria > Vibrionales > Vibrionaceae > Vibrio > Vibrio sp. D173a. The sequence continues at coordinate 14,860 of NZ_JAHGAH010000163.1, read as the reverse complement.
CTAAAATTGCACTTATCGAAGACGACGATATTGTTCGTCAGGCAACTAGCCAATGGTTGCAGCTGGCGGGATTTGATGTATCGGCATTCAGTCTGGGGGAAGAGGGCAAAGCCGCCATTCTTAGCCAAGAATTTGATGCCATTGTGAGTGATGTTCGCCTACCAGACATCGATGGTTTATCGATACTAGAAAGCCTGATTGCCAACCATATTCAAACCCCGATTATTTTGATCACTGGCCACGGTGATGTCGATATGGCCGTTGGTGCTTTACAACGCGGTGCGTTTGATTTTATTGAGAAGCCTTTCCAGCCAGAGCGTCTATCTCAACGCGTGACTGAGGCCGTTGAGAGTTATCGCGCGCAAACTTCTACTCAAGATCGTCAGGAGTATCTTTCTAGCATTAGCGGCTTAGAAGAAGTGTTGGTTGGGCGAAGCAAAGTGATGCAAAAACTAAGGGAGCAAGTTGCCAAGCTAGCGCGAATTGATACTAACGTGATCATTTATGGTGAAACAGGTTGTGGTAAAGAGCTGGTGGCCACCAGTTTGCATAATGAGAGCCAACGGAGAGCCCATCACTTTGTGCCCATTAACTGTGGTGCAATTCCTGAAACACTGTTCGAGAGCGAATTATTTGGCCATGAAGCTGGCGCATTTACCGACGCGGCCAAAAAGCGCATTGGTAAGCTTGAATACGCAGATAAGGGAACCTTGTTTTTTGATGAAGTAGAAAGCATGCCTCTGTCAATGCAAGTGAAAGTATTGCGCGCTCTTCAAGAACACACCATAGAGCGAGTAGGTGGCAACCAACAAATCTCTGTTGATTTACGGGTGATCGCGGCGGCGAAAGAAGATCTCAATGATCATGACGACTTTCGTCAGGATTTATATTATCGCCTTAATGTGGCGCAGATCTATCTACCGCCACTGAGAGAGCGTGAAGAAGACGCATTGATCTTATTCGAACATTTCACATTGAAGAACAACCCAAACTGCCGACCTGTGAGTGAAGCCGATAGAAAAGCCATTCTTGCTTATGCGTGGCCGGGCAATGTGCGGGAACTAAGAAACGTGGCCATAAGGTTCGCGTTAGACAACACAATTTCGGTTATGGAAATTCTCTCTAGTCGCCCTTCCTCGACAAACGAAGAGACACAAGCAGGGGTGCCGTTGGTGATTCAGCTGCATAATTTTGAACGCAAGGTGCTACATGATTCGTTAGTTCGAAACCAAGGAAGAATTACGGATGTGATGGTCGAATTAGATTTACCACGCCGAACCCTCAACCAAAAGATGCAGAAGTTTGGGCTGAATCGCTCTGATTACACGTAGAAAAAACGGCTTCACTTAGGAAGCCGTTTTTTGTTGAGGTACTTATTTGTTAAGGTACTTGCCAATCTAGGCTTGGTTCACCAACTCGGCTTGTTGTTGGCTTGCCTTGCGGGTAAATACTACGCCCACAACCACCATAGCGATCGTCGGAACAATCCAACTTGCAAAGTAGTGGTACAGCGGCATATTGCTGTCTAACCATTGGTTTGCCGCTTCTGGCATGTAACCTAGGATGTGCAGCGCATCAACGCAACCAAACACTAGAGCAGTGAACGCCGTCGCTACCACCATGAACTGTGACATCTTGTTGCGCACTGGTGCCATGATCATCAATGCAATCGCCACTGGGTGAAGCACCACAACTGCAGGCAATGTGATAGCCAATAGTTGCTCCAGACCTACGTTAGCAATCAAACCTGCCAACACCATGGTCGTAATAACGCAGCCTTTGTAGTTCACTTTGCTGAAAGTGTTGTCGTAAAACTCACTACCTGCTGTGGTTACGCCGATAGCAGTAGTCAAACAAGCCAATACCATTACGGCACCTAGCAATAGTGAACCAAACGCACCAAAGTGGTTGAAGGTGAACGCCGTTAGGATATCGCCACCGTTACTGAATTCAGAACCTAAGTATGAGCTCGTCGAGCCAATGTAAGCCAATGAGATGTAAACAAATGCCATCGCAACCGCGTACATCAAAGCGGCGATTAGCGTGTATTTTGCGGTGGCTTTCGGACAATCTACCCCCATGCTGCGAATCGCACGGAAAATAATCCAACCAAAACCGATAGAGCCTAGCGCGTCCATTGTCATGTAGCCTTGGGTTAAGCCTTCAGCAAATGCGCCAGATACGTATGGACCTGTTGCTGTGGTTAGTTCGCCAGCAGGGTAAACCAATGCGGTCACAGACATGATCACCAAGATAGCCATCAAAGCAGGAGTTAAGATCTTACCTAGGTTGTCGACCAATTTGCCCGGGTATAGCGCAAACAAGATGGTGATAACACAGAAAGCAATTGTGAAAGGCACCAAAGCGGCATCACCAAACATTGGTGCAAAGCTAAATTGGTAAGCCACAGTAATCGCGCGTGGAATCACAAACGCAGGGCCAATCACGATAAACACCATCACCCAAAAACTGGTTGCCAAAGGTTTAGGTAGGGCAGTGGTTAGTTTGTCTGAACCGTTAACGATAGCCACCATTACTAGTGCCATTGCAGGCAGACCTACGCCCGTCAAGAGGAAGCCAGACATCCCGCTCAGAAAGTTTTCACCTGCTTGATAACCCAAAAATGGAGGGAAGATCAGGTTACCCGCGCCTAAGTACATGGCGAAAGTCATGAAGCCCAAAGCGGCGATATTGCGTGCGCTTAACATTGTTATTCCTCTTATGTTTCGCTTGGAAGAAACTGAAAGGAATGGGAGGAGTATGTGGTGTTCCCGTCAGCTTTTTCTCAAGCTGACAGAAAGTTTAGATATAGCCTGTCAGCTCTGAATCAGTTCCAGAGAGAGCAGGAGGATCGCAGCAGTAACGCCAGATGGGCGTTTTAAAGCGAATTGTGATTGCGCAGTTGCTGACATGGATGATCCTTAATGACGAAAAAATACCAAGGAATACGTTTGCCTTGGCGTGTTGTTACCCTAACGAACATGGGGCCATTGGCACAACCCCGAAGAAGAAAATAAGTTGATACGGTCAATGTTTGTTTCCGAACTGGTGGATCGAACTGGTTTTAAATCCAAAATCAGAATAAATGACTTTTCATTTCTGTAACATTGCTTGTTTTGCTGTATTTTTGTGCTATTTGTAGTCATTTAGGCTGCAAAGCTCCGCCGATAAAGTGAGCAGTTTAGAATGATGCGCTTTTTCTTCTTATTGTTAAGACGCTTTAGCTCCGGTTCAGCCCAAGAGCTCATCGGCAAAATATTGCTCATCGGCAAACGGAGCATTTTTTCATTCCAGATCACATTTCATTAACCTTTTGCTGTGTAGTTGCACAAATTTATCCTCAGAAATAGGCAATATCTTGCTTATTGCTTTGTTATCAAATCAGCATGATTTTGCTCATTTATACGGGGTCTTGATTTTTATCTCAATAAATACAACAACTTAAAAGTTGGCATTTCTATTGCTCTAGGCTATTTGTTGTTAATGAGGGTTTAATGCCTTGTAAATCAAAATCGTGAAACGACTACACGGAGAGTAATAATGAAAATGAATAAGCTGGTAAAAGCTTTAGCTGTCGCTGTGACTTCTTTTGGTATTGCTGCTAATGCAGTAGCGGAAGAGCGTAGCTACATTCTTGCAACGGCATCGACAGGCGGAACTTACTACCCAGTGGGTGTAGCACTGGCGACATTAAGTAAAGTGAAATTGGCACCTAAACATCACTTCTCCCTTTCTGCTATTAGCTCTGCTGGATCTGGTGAAAATGTCAAACTGTTGAACGAAAACGAAGCCCAGTTCGCGATTCTGCAGGGCTTATACGGTGCGTGGGCTTGGTCTGGCGAAGGCCCTTATGAGAAGAGTGGTCGCCAAGAGCAGCTGCGTTCAGTCTCTATGCTGTGGCAAAATGTTGAGCACTTTATTGTTCGCTCTGACCTAGCAAAAACGGGCACGGTGACAGATCTAAACAACCTAGATGGTAAGAAGTTCTCCATCGGTAAGAAAAACTCTGGTACAGAGAATTCTGGTCGTCAAATCATGAAAGGTCTGAATGTCGACCCAGATAAATTCAATCTAGCCTACATGGGCTACGGTGGTAGCGCGAGTGCGCTTCAAAATGGCACTATTGACGGCATGAACACGCCAGCGGGAGTCCCCGTTGGGGCGGTCACTCAAGCTTTTGCTGCGCTAGGTAAAGATATCTCGATTCTTTCGTTTACTGACGAACAAATCAAAGAGGCGAATGGCCACTACAAACTTTGGACGAAATACGAGATCCCAGCCAACACCTACCCAGGTCTAGACAAGCCGATCACGACTATCGCACAACCAAACTTCTTGGCCGTTCGTGAAGATATTTCGGAAGAAGACGTATACCAGCTAACCAAAGCAATATACGAGAACTTGCCATTCCTACAAGGCATCCACAAAGCAACAAAAGCAATGGCAATGGAAAAAGCAATTGCTGGCTTGCCAGTACCTCTTCACCCAGGTGCCGCGCGTTACTACAAAGAAATGGGCATCGAAATCCCATCAGACCTAATGGCGAAATAACGTCAGCTCGCCCCGAGCATTGGCTTGGGGCATCTAATCCCTACAAACGATTTAAAACGAAAAAAGCCGCTAGAGCTTGGAGTATAAGATGAGCGACTCAATAGAGAAGGAATTGCAGAAGTTTGAGCTGCCCACGCGCACAGACTTTCCGTGGGTAACGACCACAATTACAGTGTTTGCCGTGGTGCTATCTGTTTTGCACATTTGGTTTAATACCTTATCGACGTTACCGGAGTTATGGATTTCTGCCACTCACTTTGCTGGTTTTGCAGTAATTTGTGCGCTTTGGTACCCAGCCCATATCTCTCTCAAGCAGAGTAAGATTGCACTGGGCGTCGATGTGTTGATTGCCATGGGGGCCGTCGCGTGCTTGCTCTACATTCCTTATGCCGAAGACGCGCTGTACGAACGCGGTGTGAAGTTCGTGACCAGCGATTGGGTGTTCGCCATCTTGGCCATCTTGATTGTTATCGAACTGATTCGACGTACTATGGGCTGGTTTATTCCAGTGCTGATTGTGGTGTGTTTAAGCTACGTTGTGCTTTGGGGTAAGTGGGCAACCGGTATTTTCCACTTCCCGGGTTTGAGTATGGAAACTTTGCTTTACCGCAGTTTCTATTCTTCAGAGGGCATGTTCGGTTCTATTTCACGCATCAGTTGGACTTTTGTATTCATGTTCATTCTATTTGGTGCGTTTCTTGTTCGCTCTGGCGTCGGCGATTACATCATCAATGTGGCACGTGCGGCGGCTGGCAAAATCATCGGCGGTCCCGGTTTTATCGCAGTAATTGGCTCGGGCTTGATGGGCTCCGTATCTGGCTCTAGCGTGGCAAATACGGTTTCAACCGGTGTTATCAGTATTCCTTTGATGCAAAAAGCGGGTTTCCCTTCGCGCTTTGCTGCGGGCGTTGAAGCAGCTGCATCGACAGGTGGTCAGTTGATGCCACCAGTGATGGGGGCGGGTGCTTTCATCATGGCGTCTTACACGCAAATTCCTTATGTTGATATCATCGCGGTTTCTTTCATTCCAGCTCTTATCTACTTCTTGTCTGTGGCGTTCTTTGTGCGTATCGAAGCTAAACGCAGCGGCGTTCAGAAGATCACGACCAGCGATGAATCTCTACTCAAAGTCGTAGTCAGCGGCTGGCACAACCTTATTCCGCTCGCTGTATTGGTTACTCTTTTGGTCCAAGGCTTTACGCCAACTTACGCGGCGGGTCTATCGATCATTTCTGTCGTGGTGGCTTCTTGGTTCTCAAAAGATCATAAAATGGGACCAAAAGCGATCATCGAAGCGCTTTCACAAGGTGCGAAAAATATGGCGACAACCGCCGTATTGCTTGTGGGTATTGGTTTGGTGGTCAACGTGATCAGCACCACGGGCATCGGTAACACGTTCTCATTGATGATCGACGGCTGGGCGAATGGCGACTTGTTCATTATGATCGTTCTTATTGCGCTCGCCTCTCTGGTATTGGGCATGGGGTTACCAGTAACGGCGGCTTACATTGTTTTGGGTACACTATCTGCCCCTGCACTGTACAAGTTGATTGCGGAAAACCAATTGCTTGAATTAATGGTGTCGGGTCAATTGCCAGAGCAAGCAAAAGCGATCTTTATGTTGGCGGCGCCAGAAAAGCTAGAACTGCTTAATTCACCAATGGCGTTGGAAACTGCAAAAGAAATGGTGGCGTTAGTGCCCGCTGACTTTATGGAAACCCTACTAGAGCAAAGTCTGGGTATGGAAGCGGTAGGCTTAGCACTGCTGGCTGCTCACCTAATTATCTTCTGGTTATCGCAAGACAGCAACGTAACCCCTCCAGTGTGTTTGACCGCTTTTGCTGCGGCAACCATCGCAAAAACACCGCCAATGCGCACCGGTTTAATGGCGTGGAAAATCGCCAAAGGTTTGTATCTTGTGCCGCTACTTATTGCCTACACAGGCTTGGTAAGTTGGGATGTGACGTCAGTGATTACCGTGGGCTTCTTTGCCATCATCGGTACCTATGCATTGATTGGTGCGATTGAAGGTTACTTGGAAGGTCCTCTAAACATTCTGCTGCGTCTTGTGTTGATTGTGGTGGGTACATTGCTGGTTTGGCACGACATCCCAATGTTGGTTCGTGTGGCAAGCTGCGCGGTATTTGTCGCGGTGTTCATTTACAGTGGTCACAAGTTCAAATTGCAACAATCTCAACTATCGGTTTTATAAGAGGTCGCATGAAATCAGCCTATGACTACATCATTGTTGGTGGCGGTATCGTTGGTGTGTCGACAGCATGGCAACTTCAACAACGTCATCCAGACAAATCCATTTTATTGGTTGAGAAAGAGTCCGGTTTTGCCAAGCACCAAACCGGACACAATAGCGGCGTGATTCATGCCGGGGTGTACTACGCACCGGGCAGCTTAAAGGCAGATTTTTGTAAGCGAGGGGTAGAGCGAACCATTTCGTTCTGCGCCGAGCACGATATTCCGGTGGAGAACTGTGGCAAGTTACTGGTTGCTACCAATGAGCAAGAAGTCGAACGTATGAATGCCCTCTATGAGCGCTGCCATGTCAACGGCATCGACGTAAAGCTACTCGATGAAGTTCAACTCAAGCTGGCTGAGCCAAACATCACAGGCTTGGGCGCGATTTATGTCAAAACCACCAGTATTGTCGATTATCGTTTGGTCACTGAGCAGATGGCGGAAGAGTTCCAAAAGCTCGGTGGTCAAATCAGCCTGAGAACCAAAGTAGTGGCTGCCGATGAGAAGGATGAAGAAGTCCAACTTACCTGCATTTCAGACGGTCAAACCATGCAGCTCAATACCAAGTTCTTGGTTACTTGTAGTGGCTTGATGGCGGATCGCATGACTAAGATGATGGGTATTCTAACCGATTTCCAAATCATCCCTTATCGCGGCGAATACTACCGTTTGGATAGTAAGCACGACCAAGTCGTGAATCATCTTATTTACCCAATCCCAGATCCTGATTTGCCTTTTTTGGGTGTTCACCTCACTCGTATGATTGATGGTAGTGTGACCGTTGGTCCAAATGCGGTACAAGGCTGGAAGCGAGAAGGGTACGATAAGGTCAACTTTAGCCTGCAAGATACCATGCAAATGCTCAGCTTTTCAGGTTTCTGGAAGGTGACACAAAAGCATCTAAAAACCGGATTGAATGAGCTTAAGAACTCGTGGTGGAAGCCGGGCTATCTCAAGTTGGTCAACAAATACTGCCCAAGCATCAAGGTCGAAGATCTCAAACCATATCCTGCGGGTATTCGCGCGCAAGCGGTGTTATCTGATGGCACTTTGGTTCATGACTTCTTGTTTGCCGAGAGCGCAAGAAGCCTGCATGTTTGCAACGCACCCTCTCCCGCAGCGACATCTGCAATGCCGATTGGGGAGTACATTTGCGATAAAGTGAATGAGAAGATAGAGGCAAAAACCGAGGCGGTTTAACAGTAAAAAGCCAAACTAGAAGTACCCCAGAAAAATAATGACTTTGTTTGTTAGGTTATTAGTGTCGGGTGTGCTGGAAGTTTGGCTTTTACTTTGGTGATTGGATAATTTCCTTCTTATGATATTTGGGTTTATTAGGAGAGGGATGGATGAAATTAGGTTTAGCCAATCACAAAGTCGACGTTGTTAAACATGACCCTGCATGGCGACAGGAGTTTGTGCGTTGCCGCTTTGAACTTGCGTTAATGACGGAGATACCGCTAACTCAAATCGAGCATATTGGCAGTACTGCCATTATGAATATGCCTGCCAAACCTATTATCGATATGGTGCTAGGTATTGAGCACTTTCCTCATGTTTCTCCAAAACTGATTGATGCACTGAAAAGTGTTGGATTTCTGCGGTTGAAAGTGGAAAAGCAAGATGAGATTGTCTTTGCGAAGTTCACCGATGATTCTTATCAAGTCAAAACACACTATCTGCACATCACTCAGTATCAAGGACATTTGTGGCGAGACTGGATTCAATTTCGAGATAGACTAAATGGAAGTGCTGAGCTTAGAAGCGAGTATCTAACTCTAAAGTTTTCTTTGGTGGAGCAAGCTGAAATAACCATCGAAAAATATACGGATGCAAAAGCCGAGTTCGTAAAGAAAGTCATCTCGACATAAAACAAAGGCGACTAAACGGTCGCCTTTGCTGTATTTGGAAGAGCCGTTAAGACTCTCCACCTTTAGGGCAAAGTTCACCTTTCTTGGCATGTCTCTCGATCATGTAATCGCCGCGGGCACTGTGCAAAACAATCGCATTCCAAACTTGCCCATCTTTAAGCTCAAACTCCATCGCATAGTGTATACCGCCTACAACTTGGGTTCTCACATCATTGATTTGTTTTAGCTTATCCGTGACATTCATTTGATACAAAATCATACTGAGAGAGCGCTCAGCATCTGGGGTGACTTTCGCTACTTGCCACCCTCCTGGAACGCCACCTTGTGCGCCGCATATCGCTTGCATTTTCTTTTTCAAAGCCGGTGAAATTTGTTTGTCGACTGCTGTTGCGCTGTTAGCGAATGGAAGCGCGGTAATCGCCACAATGGTCGTCCACATCATCCTTAACTTCATAAATTCACTCCGTTGTTTTGTTATTGATTGAGTATAAGCACGACTTTCACGGTTTACATAATTGCAGGGAATTACGGACGAACTTGTAGATACGGAACAGAAGAGTGAAAAGAGTAAAAAAAGATCGCTTTTGAGTGGCACTCGTAACATTTCTAAAGGAGGAGACGTTATGAGTCTGAAGCATTATTTTGAGAAGGTCTCACCAAAGTTTGAACCGGGAGGCCAATACCAAAAGTTCTACCCACTTTTTGAAGCTGTCGAAACCCTTTTTTACACGCCGGGTAAAGTGAATTGCGGCGCTACTCATGTTCGAGACAGCATAGACCTAAAGCGGATCATGATTATGGTGTGGCTAGCCGTTTTCCCCGCGATGTTTTGGGGCATGTACAACATAGGGCAGCAATCCAGCGACGCTTTGCTCTACGGTCTTGACCAAGCAGCAGCGCAGCAAGCCATTGATGCCTCTTGGGGGCTAAGCTGGGTTTGGGGTTCGGTAGAAGTCGCGAGTCAAGCCGGTTGGGCAAGCAAAATGCTTGTTGGCGCGACCTATTTTCTGCCTGTCTACGCGACGGTATTCATCGTTGGTGGTTTTTGGGAAGTTCTGTTTGCCATCGTCCGCAAACATGAAGTGAATGAAGGCTTCTTCGTGAGCTCCATTCTGTTCTCATTGATTCTGCCGCCAACCATTCCACTGTGGCAAGCCGCGTTAGGTATCACTTTTGGTATTGTGGTAGCGAAAGAAATCTTCGGTGGCACGGGGCGAAACTTCTTAAATCCGGCACTAGCAGGGCGAGCCTTCTTGTACTTTGCTTATCCCGCCAACATGTCTGGCGGTGTTGTTTGGGTTGCGGCAGATGGTTACTCTGGCGCTACACCGCTGAGCCAATGGTATGAAGGTGGTCAGAGTGCCTTGACGAACAACATGACGGGGCAGTCTATCTCATGGATGGATGCGTTTGTTGGCAATCTGCCCGGTTCGATGGGGGAAGTCTCTACCTTACTTATTGCGCTCACAGGTTTAGTACTGATCTTCATGAAGATCGCTTCGTGGCGAATTGTTGCAGGGGTCTTTGTTGGCTTAGCCGTAACTTCGCTACTGCTTAATGCGATTGGATCGAATACAAATCCCATGTTCTCTATGCCGTTCTACTGGCACTTCGTGATCGGTGGTGTTGCGTTTGGTACCTTCTTTATGGCGACAGACCCAGTATCCGCTGCGTTTACTAATGGTGGTAAGTGGGCTTACGGTATCTTGATTGGTGTGATGACGATATTTATCCGCGTACTCAACCCAGCCTATCCGGAAGGCATTATGCTAGCGATTCTGTTTGCCAACTTGTTTGCTCCTTTGTTCGACTACATGGTCAAAGAGAACAACATCAAACGCAGAATGAAAAGGGCAAGACCTTCGTAAAATGAGGTGAGCTTCACTGAAATTTGATTGAAAACTGCACTATATTGAAAAGGTCAGAGACATGGGGTTTCTGGCTTTTCTTTTTATCAGGAGGACGAAGACGATGAGAATTAAAGATATTCTCGATAGCCGTTTGGTGCTGTCGTTCTGGTACAACCTAGACTACTGCTTGTCTCTTCTTAGTAAAATCTCTGCGCGTTAATTTCCTCAATGCTCCCGCATTGAAAAGCAATTTGTCAGTTTGTTTTTAATCTTACGCTTAAATGCGTAGGGTCATGCGTATAAGGAAATTAACAATGAAACGTATCCCAGAACCGTTCCGTATCAAAATGGTTGAGCCAATCAAAATGACGACCTTGGCTGACCGAGAAGTTGCCCTTAAACAAGCGGGCTTTAACCCATTTCTTCTTCGTAGTGATGATGTCTACATCGACCTACTGACTGACTCTGGTACAGGTGCTATGAGTGACAATCAGTGGGCAGGTATCATGATGGGCGATGAGTCCTATGCAGGCAGTCGTAACTATTACAACTTGTGTGACGCGGTAGAGCATTTCTTTGGTTACAAGCTCACAGTGCCTGCGCACCAAGGTCGCGGGGCGGAGCAAATCCTATTCCCTGCTTTGATTGAACGTATGCGTCAGGTTCGCGGTGGTGAAACGCCCGTATTTATCTCGAATTATCACTTCGATACCACTGCGGGCCACATTGAACTCAATGGCGGTAAAGCGATTAACGTAGTGACGGAAGAAGCGTTTGATACCTCCACGCCATACGACTGGAAGGGTAACTTTGACCTTAATAAGTTGGTGGCAACCATTGAAGAACATGGTTCTCATAACATCTGTGCGATCATCACAACGGTCACGTGTAACAGCTCTGGTGGTCAGCCTGTGTCGATGGAAAACATGCGCAGCGTGTACGAAATCGCAACCAAGTACGACATCCCTGTGGTGATCGATTCGGCTCGCTATTGCGAGAACGCTTACTTTATCAAGCTGCGTGAAGCGGGTTACGAGAACAAGTCAATTCTCGAAATCATTCGCGAGATGTACCAATACGGTGACATGCTCACCATGTCAGCGAAAAAAGATCCGATGGTGAATATTGGTGGTATGTGTTGTATTCGCGATCATCAAGAGCTTTTCCAAGCGGTTCAAACACGATGTGTACCGATGGAAGGCTTTGTCACTTACGGTGGTATGGCAGGTCGTGATATGGAAGCCTTGGCTCGCGGATTGTATGAAGGTGCGGATGAAGATTACCTTCACTACCGCATTAGCCAAGTGCAATACTTGGGTGAGCGTCTACGCGAGGGTGGCATTCCAATTCAATACCCAACAGGTGGTCATGCCGTCTTTGTTGATGCGGCTAAGATTCTGCCACATATCCCACCAGAGCAATTCCCTGCACAAGTGTTGTGTAATGCTTTGTACTTAGAGGCGGGAATTCGAGCGGTAGAGATTGGGTCACTGTTGCTTGGTCGCGATCCGGAAACCGGTGAACAAAAAGCTTCAGAACTTGAGTTGATGCGTTTGACCATTCCACGTCGTGTGTACACCAACGATCACATGGATTACATCGCTGATGCGATCATCGAGTTGAAGAATCGTGCTCATGAACTGAAAGGATTGACGTTTGAATACGAACCACCAGTACTTCGTCACTTCACAGCTCGTTTCCGCGAACTGGATTAATAATTCTGTGGGTCGTTAATGACATTGATAAACGTTAATTAAGCAAAAAGCCGCGAATTTCGCGGCTTTTTTTGATTTATTTGAGTGTCGTATTACGCCAAATCTAGCGTTATTCGCACAAATTGCTCGTCTTGGTACAGCACTTCGTAATTGAAGGTATTGCTCGCGTATATACTGCCTAGGAACAGAGAGCGTTGACTCATAGGGCCACGGAAAAGCATCGAAATAGGTGCGATTAGGGCGTTATTATCGTCGAAGTGTTGGTTTAAGTTATCAGACAGCACACACAGCAAACAACCGTGTTGGTCGTGAGATAAGTCGACATCTTCAGGACGAGATAGCATTACCGTCGTGCCTAATTTTTTCTCGACTTCGTTGATCAGCAGCAGGTAGCTATCAAGGTGAGGCTGCGGGTTACCAGGTTTATCGGCACCTACACAACGTTCAAGTAAAGCTTCTAAATTGCCATTTTCCCCTTTTGCTTGTTGAGTCAAAGACTTTAATGGCTTTTTAATCAGTTTGTAGCGATTGCTTTTGAGCTTAGGCTTAAGCCACTTTTGCAATAGATCGTTACGTTCTTTAAGGGGAAGCATTCGCGATGATGCGTGGATTTTGAAGTGCAGGTGTAATAAGGCGTGCACCGCGAGCTCGCTAAGTAGTTGGTTAGCGTCAGCGGATTGTTTTGCCTGTTTAGAACTTTGCATTACACTCTAAATTCTTTGAAAGAAAGGAATGGTGCCGAGAGAGGGACTCGAACCCTCACACCTAAGGCACTAGCACCTCATGCTAGCGTGTCTACCAATTTCACCATCTCGGCATCATGATGCTCTGAATACACAGAGGCTTCTGAATGAAGCGTTCCAAATTGTATATCCAAAATCCATAGATTGGCGAGAGTAAAATTGCTCATTTTTGGTCTTTGGTGTTTAACTGAACATTTATTGTTCGCTTTTGGCGGTTTTACCATTACTTGTCCTCTCAATACCCCTATTTTCCCTACAAGTATGACCACAAAATGGCATCTTTGCTTAAATAATGAACGCTTGAACGTTTGCGTAAATAAATGTGATGAAACTCTCGTTTTGATGGCTATACTTGCGACCCGTTTAAGCGGGAATTAGGGTTCGTTGTTCAGGACCCTTACCCATACAAGCCGTCACATGGAGCGGGATGAGTCGAGAACTCTCCAGCAGTGAATGACCCCACGGACCGGACCAGCTACGTTCAATTGCTTGTATAAGGTAAAAATAAGATGTCGAACTATCCGTTCTTCCTCCAATCTGGATCTGCGAGTGCGCTGTCACTCGATGCGTTGTCCCTTTCTTCTGCCAATGCTTTTGGCGTTCCTTTCTTTTTCAACGTTCAGTAGGTCCGATTCATGAGTGTTCTATTTAGTCTATTTGGTATTGTTGCACTGTTAGGTTGTGCGTTCCTGCTGTCAGAGAGCCGTTCTTCAATCAATTGGAAAACCGTGTCTCGTGCATTGCTGCTTCAGATGGGTTTTGCAGCCTTAGTGCTTTACTTCCCATGGGGACAAGCGGCGCTAGCCAGTTTGAGTAATGGGGTTGCAGGGTTATTAAGTTTTGCCGATGAAGGCATCAAATTCCTCTTCGGTGACCTTGCTTCTACAGGCTTCATCTTCGCGGTTCGCGTTCTTCCTATCATCATCTTCTTCAGCGCTCTTATCTCTGCCCTTTACTACTTGGGTATCATGCAAAAAGTGATTCAATTTATCGGTGGTGCAATCCAAAAATTCTTGGGTACCAGCAAAGCTGAATCTCTTGTTGCGACAGGTAACATCTTCCTCTCTCAAGGCGAATCGCCACTTCTTATCCGCCCTTTCTTGCAAAACATGACTCGTTCAGAACTGTTCGCCGTAATGGCAGGTGGTATGGCATCAGTCGCGGGTAGTGTTCTAGGTGGTTATGCAGGTCTAGGTGTAGAGCTTAAGTATCTAATCGCAGCGAGCTTCATGGCTGCTCCTGGTAGCCTTTTGATGGCGAAAATCATCGTGCCAGAGCGTCAAACGCCAAGTGATTACAACAACATCGAGTTGGATAAGTCTGAAGAGAGCAACGTGATCGACGCGCTAGCAAGTGGTGCGATGGGCGGTATGAAAGTCGCGGTTGCGGTAGGTACAATGCTGATCGCGTTCGTGAGTGTGATTGCAATGGTGAACACGGGTCTGGAAAACCTAGGCGAAATGTTCGGCTTTGCGGGCATCACGCTACAAGCGATCTTTGGCTACCTATTTGCCCCTCTCGCTTGGTTAATCGGCGTTCCGGGTCACGAAGTATTAGCGGCAGGCTCTTACATCGGTCAGAAAATCGTAATGAACGAATTCGTTGCATTCATCGATTTCGTCCAACACAAAGCAACGCTGACTGAACATACGCAAGTGATCATCACGTTTGCATTGTGTGGTTTCGCGAACATCGGTTCTATTGCCATTCAACTTGGTTCTATTGGTGTAATGGCACCTGAGCGTCGTAAAGACGTAGCGAACATGGGTCTGAAAGCGGTAGCGGCTGGTACGCTAGCGAACCTAATGAGTGCATGTTTGGCGGGTATCTTTATCTCGCTATAAGGAACGCCACCACATAAACAACCATTCAAAACC
>NZ_JAHGAH010001629.1:0-920 GCF_030248475.1 Vibrio sp. D173a | reverse complement strand
AATGATGAAAAAAATTGTAGGTGCTTGAATTTATTTGATTTGTCTTTTTTTTAGGTTTGTTTTTAGTTTATTTGACACGCAGGATAATCTTTTGCAATCTAGACCTCGAAATTTAGTGGCGGTGATTAACCAACAAAGAGTGGTAATCATCAACGCAAAACAAAAAAAGGGAACCGGGCAAGGATCTCCCATTCTTAGAAAAGGCAGTGGATTTATTATGAAAAAGACTCTATTAGCTCTTGCTATCGCAGCAACAGCAACTTCAGTAAACGCAGCAGAAATTTACGCAAACGACGATACTAAAGTTGGACTAAAAGGCGAAGTAGATATCTACCTATCAACTTCTGAAGTTGACACAAGCACTACAGCAACTACAAAGAAAGAAGCTGACGTTTCAACTTGGGCTAAAATCCAACTTGACGCTGAAACAAAGCTAAACGCATCTGTCGAAATCGAATCTGACGGCAGCAATGCTAAGTTCGATGACGGACTAGCTGGCTTCAAAACTGACACTTGGGGTATGGCTTTCGGTGAAACTGGTGACCTAGCAGAGTCTGCTGATGCAATCCAAAAAGATGACATCACTAACGAAGGTAACTACATGGGTTCTACTGGTGGTCACCACGCAGAATCTAGCGGTCACGGTGCAGTATTCAAAGGCCAATTCGTTGAGGGTCTAACTCTTGTTGCTGACATCAACACTGACTCTACTGAAAATGTAGACAACACTTACGGTATCTCTGCAGATTACGCATTTGGCGCATTCTCTGTAGGTGCTTCTTACATCACTGGTGAGCGTACTGAAAACGTTGATTACCTACTAACAGGTGTTTCTGCATCTGCTGAGTTTGGTGGTCTTTACCTAGCTGCTACTTACGCACAGTACGAAGGTAACCAAGGTTACGGTTACTGGGATATCG
>NZ_JAHGAH010001628.1:0-728 GCF_030248475.1 Vibrio sp. D173a | reverse complement strand
TGGTGAATACGAAGGTGGCAAAACACCTGAAATCGAAGTCGACCACATCCAGATTCTTTAATATCGACTGACTCTAAATAAAATGGCCTGCATATTGCAGGCTTTTTTGTATATACTGCCCGAAATACAAAAATTTGGAGTCACCATGCAGGGTTACGCAAAAAAATCGCTACTTATCGGATTAACCGCGCTGTGTTCATTCGCTGCGTCGGCAAACAATTTCAACTACAACACTTTTGAGATCCGTATGGGTGCAAGCCCAAGCACTTTTGGTGGTGAATTCACAACCCTATTTACCCAAAACGCCCACCTGGTTGGTCGTATCGATACAGGCTTCGAGAGCGATTGGGATGCTGCAGCAGGTGTCGGTTTTAATGGCCCTATTGGTCAGTTTGCTGATATCTATGGCCAGATGCTTTTGCACAACATTGAACGCAATGACGAAAACAGCATCAAAACCGAAGTAAACGTCGGTCTAAAAGCATGGTTAATGGCAAACATTGAAGTGAATGCTCGACTTGGTCAGCTAATCGACAACGATGGTACTAACTCTATCGTGGGCTTTGGTGCGCGCTTCCACTCTACTGAGCAATTGTCTGTAGGTGTTGATATGCGTAACAATGGTACTTACGGCCACCAAATTCTTATGTCGGCACGATTTGGTTTTTAAACCTCGCTGAGTCTTCAATAAACTCGTTAAGTTGATTGAAGTTATACGGCTAGCTACT
>NZ_JAHGAH010001627.1:0-754 GCF_030248475.1 Vibrio sp. D173a | reverse complement strand
TCAACGAAGAACAAATAACGCAGTTCCGAAAGCGTTATCGTAATACTCGCCGCTTTAAGTCCGTCACCATATTGGAGAACCTGACCGAAAAAGAGATCGCTAAGTTCTCTGTCCACCAATACCAGTTTCCCGGGCTGTCTATCGATACTAGCCTGAAACGTTTCTATCCTACCGGAGTTTAAGGAAACTGGAAGAGCAAGGCAAAGAAGCGAATTATCAAGCTACCACCATTATTGGTAAGCTCGGCGTCGAGCGATACTACGAAGATATCCTCCACGGTCAAAAAGGGTATCAAGAAGTTGAAGTCAACAGTCGCGGTCGAATAGTAAGAACAATTCAATATGTTCCACCTGTTGCCGGTAAAGACATTGTGTTGAACATCGATCTTGAACTACAAAAGTACGCGTTTGAACAACTGAACCATAGAACTGGCAGCGCCATTATACTTGACCCGCAAGACAACAGTGTCTTAGCTATGGCATCAAGCCCAAGCTACGATCCCAACCTTTTTGTTGATGGTATTTCTAGCAAGAACTATCAAAGGTTACTCAACGACCCTGCTCACCCTCTGGTCAACCGAACCACATAGGGTGTCTACCCGCCCGCATCGACTATCAAACCTTTTATGGCAATTGCAGGCTTACAAGAACAGGTTATTTCCGAACGTACGGTTCGTGATGATCATGGTGTATGGCGCATTCCGGGCTCTAAATCGAATTCAAAAGCTTGGCGTGATTGGAAGCGTTGGGGGCAC
>NZ_JAHGAH010001626.1:0-663 GCF_030248475.1 Vibrio sp. D173a | reverse complement strand
TATGCGAATACGCCGTCTTCTTTGTCAGAAGCAGAGTCGATAACTTGCTGAACACCAGAGAACTCAGTGATATCGGTGAAGTCAGAAACGATAACTGAAGCCATGTCTTGACGACCGAAAGAGATTGCTTGGCCATCAAAATCAACACCCGCGTACATGTAACGGTTTTTGAATGTGCTATCGCCAGTGCCTTGCTCAGCTTCGTAGAAACCAAACGCAGTTGCTGTGTCAGTCAGTTGGCTTTCACCTTTTAGGTTTAGACGGAAACGTGTTTTGTCTTCCATAGAACCTTCAACTTCAGCACCGCCTGAACCGATGAAGTCACCACGGAATTCCGCACGACCGCCAACTTTAAGCTCAGTACCGTCAGAGCTGTAAACTGTTGCTGCTAGAGATGAACCTGAAACTAGTGCTGCTACCACTGCAGAAGCTAGAACTGCCTTTTTCATAATCACTTACCTTGTATTGTAAATTCCGTGAGCGTAGTGCTCGTTCTTTTCGAGATGGGGTTAATTTAGAGCAGCCAAATTAAGCTTTCATTTCTATAAAATTACATTTTCGTGAATAGGGAACTTTTCGTTAGTTATTAATTTTATTGCACTTTTGTTTCATTTTTATTCATATGAATGAATATTTAGTCAATAAGGAAGGCTTTTTTTGCTT
>NZ_JAHGAH010001625.1:0-577 GCF_030248475.1 Vibrio sp. D173a | reverse complement strand
GTCGTGTGATCCGTGGCTACATAGGTATCGATGGTCAGGATATCAACTCGGTGACCTCTCGATTACTCGGTAATAAAAATATTGGTGGGATCGTCGTTCTGGGTATCGACCCTGTTGGTCCAGCGGCCGATGCGGGCTTTGAGGTTCAAGACATCATCATCAGTATCGACAACATCAAGGTAAATGGTCGTCAAAGTGTGATGGATATTGTTACCGACCTGAGACCCGGCACTGTGATTGATGTAGGGATCCTGCGTCAAGGCGAGAGCAAGACGCTGAAGGTGACGATTGCTGAGGATACGCGCTTATAGAGCTTGTAGAATAGGCGTGATGTCCCTCTATTTGATCACTACAGCTATTCAATCGCTAACATAGACATACAAAAAACCCAGCTCGAGGCTGGGTTTTTTCTTATCTATAAAGCTGTTGATCAAAAGCTGCGATTACTCGTCACTCTCAATATCGATACGAGTAACACGCTGTAGGCCTCTTGGCAGTAATCCACCACGACGACCACGCTCACCGCGGAAATTATCCAGATCAGCCGGCTTCAAGCCAAGCTTACGCTTACCCGCAT
>NZ_JAHGAH010001624.1:0-528 GCF_030248475.1 Vibrio sp. D173a | reverse complement strand
ATGACAGAACTAAACGCGGCATATCAATGACTTTGTCGTCCCGTTTATTTCATTGTTTGTTAAGGTTGAATTTAGATTAAACAAGTTGAAAAAAAGGTAAAAGGATTAAAAAGTTATATCATATAGATATGTAGCAGAATGCACGCCCATTTTGATAGAAATCAGTGATTCAACAAAACGGGCGTTAGCTCTACCAATAGTAGAAGGGTTTAACGAAGGTGAGTAAATTGCCCTTTATGTTCTTCGACCCACATCGCCGTTGCACCACAAACAGCAACAGGAACCACGATCAGGTTGAGAATTGGAATGGTGGTGAAGACAGAAACCAACGCACCAAACCCATAGGTTTTGCCTTGTTTCTGTTTTAGTGAATGTCTCATGTCATCAAAGCTGATTTTGTGGTTATCAAATGGGTAATCAGCGTATTGAATGGCTAGCATCCACGCAGTGAAAATGAACCATAAGAAGGGTGCGACGGTTTGACCGAGGGCAGGAATCAATAATAGTAAGAATAGGCCAATGGTTTTT
>NZ_JAHGAH010001623.1:0-753 GCF_030248475.1 Vibrio sp. D173a | reverse complement strand
CTAGTGCCGTAGCCGGTACCGTGACCAATGGAGTCATCGCCATTCACAAAGCTTTCGACCATTACTTGGTAGATACGCAGGTCGTTGATTTCTGCGCTGTGTGTGGTTTGACATTGGTAGGCATTGAGGTCGACCTGTTCAGAGGTCTCGGTTGTAGCCTGGCATCCAGCTAAGAGTGCGAAAGAAACCGCTAAGGCCGTCGTAGTTAGGGTGCGTTTCACGTTCAAGTCCTTATTATTGTGTTTTGCTTCATTATTGACCAAGTGAAACAGAGGTAAATCATCCATAAATCAAAGGGCTGAGGATGAGAAAAAGGGCTGAGAGATCTTAATCACAATATATTTACATTTCATCACGCGGAGTATGATTTGGTGCAAATTTATTCACTACTTAAAGGTATGCGATGAAGTAAAAATAACTGAGTTAGTATCTATGAAGAGGTATATAAGAGAGGAACAATCTAAGTTCTGTCGGTGGGGTCACTCATCGTTATCTCAAAATCGAGCGTTTGGGCTTTATAAAACAATTGTTATGGTGTTTTATGTGAAATGTTAATGATTGTGGGTGGTTTCATTGTTTTTCTAAAACAATACGCTTGGTTGGCGTGGCTTATTTAACAACCTAACTCTTTGAATCATTGGCGCTTACTGTAAATGGTTCGATAAGAATGAGTAAAGAATGTGAGTAGTGATTCTTCCCAGTTTGTAGACGATGAATATCGCTTTGAACCCTCGTTACGGGCGAAGTTTTCAC
>NZ_JAHGAH010001622.1:0-888 GCF_030248475.1 Vibrio sp. D173a | reverse complement strand
GGGCAATGAAGATAGCGACAACTATTACGGTGGCGATCCAAACAATTATTACCACCAAAACCAAGACGAGGCGGGGGTTTATGCCGCCATCACTTTCCAATTTGGTGGAGAAGAGCGAGTGGATTGTTCTCGCTTATACGAATTTGAATTGAGGGAGAGGAAGAGAGAAGAAGAGTTAGCTCAAGCAGAACATGAGCTTAAATTGCTGCAAATTGCAGCTGAGAAGTATCGTCTTCTCACAATGAAACAGATGAATACAACCTTTTCGGAGTAATGATGAATAAAGCTAAAAGACTGACATTACTAGCAGCCTGTGGTGTGCTGTCGGTATCAAGCGCATTTGCCCAGTCTCCTCGCGACGGGGACGATGAAGTAACGAGTGGTGATGTGACCTTTTCAGCTAAAGTTGAAAAGCAATGTGGTATTGATGTAACGGCAGCCGCCGCGGATCTTGCTTTTGGTGATAATTATCTCGATTCAACCGCCCAAGTAAAACTCATCAATAATGAGAAAGACGGCAAGATAGAGTTTAAAGTGGAGCCAATCAAGACAGAGGACCTAGGTGACCAAGTCACTAAAAATGATGTCCACTTTAGAGCTGAAAGTTCAGTATCGGCTGATATGAGTGCCCCAGATTGGGAAGAGGGGATTGAATTCTCGCGTGACGATCTTAGGTCAAATAACTTAGTTAACCTAGCCGCTCGAGTTTCAATAGATGACAGTAACCTCGACGCCGATGATTATGAGTTGGTGACCAATTGGATCATCGAATGTGATGATTAATAGTTAAAACCCTCGTATGAGGGTTTTAAGGTTTTATGATGAAAACAATGATATTTCTTTTTTTGGTACTCTTTCTTTCTCCTTATGCGCTCAGTCATGTTCATA
>NZ_JAHGAH010001621.1:0-578 GCF_030248475.1 Vibrio sp. D173a | reverse complement strand
TTTCATTTACCCTCCAGGTTTACATTACCTAGAAGGGGGCCTCTGCGAAATAGTTCATTCTTCCACCATGATGTGCTCTTTACTTGAGTCTAGCAAATTCTAGTTAGGGCCTAAAATCATTACTAAAGCTTATCAAGCAAACTATGCTCCTTAAAACACTTCGGAGCAAAATTGTTTTTAATGCTTTAGCTACACCTGGAAGTACCTTCCTCTAAAGTAAAACCACTTTGTCGTATTTGAACAACTATATTAACCTCGACGGGAAGACATTAAGTGCCCACATAGTGGTAATTAACAACACAGGATCGATGAAACGTTTAATATCTTTGATCTAACGAACATTGGTTACACTCATGGGTTAACTATCTAATATTTATAATAAAATCCATTTCGTAGTGATACGTTTAAATTTATGTACCTAATCGTCGGCCTCAACATCGATGGAATAAGGGCAAACGTGAATCGATAGCCATGTCACTTTAACTAAAGGTAGGAGGCAATCTGAAGCCATTTATGCGTAAATAAGGAGAATTCGAAGCTATAAGATCAGGAGCCTGCAATGATAGAACTGTTCTCCG
>NZ_JAHGAH010001620.1:0-1100 GCF_030248475.1 Vibrio sp. D173a | reverse complement strand
TTCTTGGAGATTTTCTATTGACGGTTGATGAGATCGACATCGTGGTATTGAGCGCGAGATCGTATCAGAGGACGTTTGTTTCTCTCCGTTCAGAGTGTGAAGACAATGACGTCGCTGAGGTTGTACGAGAGGCACTCAATGATCGAGGTCTGGGTTATGGTGGCGGTCACGCTCATATGGCGGGTGGTGTGATTAATCAGCGGTTCAAAATGGCCGATGAACTTGCCTATCTTTATGAGTTGATTCGGCCTCGATTAACACTCAGCTAGTGTCATCAATACAAGATAAAAAATGCCCTATGTTCATAGCGAAATAGGGCATTGTTCTTTTAAAAAACTGAGATTTACTGTGAGTTAGTCGTACATCAGTTTTTTAGCTTTCTCTTCATCAAACTCTTTAAGGTGTTTTCTCGCGAGATGTCTAAACGGCAGCGCCTTGACCATCTCTTCGAAAGGTTGAATCGCGAATGCCCAGAAGATAGAGCCATCGAATCCGAAAATGATCAAAGCACACAGTGGAATCGAAACGATCCATTGACCGGTGAAGTTAATCTTAAATACTGCCGTGGTTTGACCTAATGCTCTCAATACGTGGCCGTGAACTGTGTTGTAGCCTCGGACAAGCGGCAGAAAGATATAGAGAGGTGCAATCACCGTTAGAGCGTCATAGGTTGCGCTATCCAGATCGGGATAGATATCACCAATGAAGAAACTCAGTGCGATAAAGAAGAACATCGACAGAATCGAGATGATCACCGCGATATCGATACTGGCATCAACATTCTTTCTTAGATCGGTCATCTGCTTTGAACCAATCGCTTGGCTGATTGTGATAGCAGACGAGTGAGCCCAAGCGGTAATAAACTGGGTCCCAGCGCGAATCCAAGGCATGACCAAGGTAATCGCTACATAAGCGTTGATATTAAGCTGCGTGTAAAGCAGTTGGTAAATGGTCGCGCCAATCGACAGCATGGTGACATTCGCAGCGACGGGGAATATCTCTTTAAAGTGATTAACTACATTGCGTGAAAAGTCAGAGCCGAAAGCGTTCAGCGACACTTCAATGCAGTTCTCAAATCGAATACACAAATAGAGGTATAC
>NZ_JAHGAH010000162.1:0-32318 GCF_030248475.1 Vibrio sp. D173a | reverse complement strand
AAGCTTTATATCCACTTTAATTTTTATACCTATAAAATCAATTAGTTAAATCAAACAATCTTTAATAGTGGCGATTAAGTGGCGACATATTTTATTTTGTTTGCTTTGAAGTTTCCTAAAGTTTAGGTGTTATCCGGCAAAGGATCAGGTCTTGGTACATGTTTGTCCAACACGAAATCTTCGCCCTTGTACTTTATCGTTGGGAACGGTCTTGCCAGCTCTGCCTCATAATCACAATGCGAACATTTATGATGCCATGTTTGCCGCGGTTGCTTGCCATTATCGACGCGCAATACGCCTTGCTCACAGCTTAGACAGATGAACTCCACCAACTCCGCCTGTACTGGTATGTATTTATGAGCCTTAGTTCTTCCCATGCAACCTCCACGAAAACGGGGATTTTTTGCGTTAGTTTTGACTGATTTGCTGTCTTTCCGTCAAATTATACTGTCTAGAAAATTGAAAAACTGTTTTATCTTCAAAAAACTCTTTCACGCCTTATGGCAAAAGGCTTCTTCGCTTTTCTTTCTGATCTTCAATTTCAACAACAGATCATAACAAACCATCACGGAATCTATACGCAACACATATATTTCAATCACTTACATGCAAATGAGAGATCTTTTCCGATCGTCTAAATCTCAATTCTCTGAAATTTTTTTCAAATTTTGAAATTTTTAAAAGCGCTCTAGAAGCGATTCTCAGAGGTCTTTTATTTTCTCGAAGCCCGCTATTGCTAAGGCTTTAGCGTGTAGACTGTGCTTTTCTCTGGTGCCTTAATTTCGACATTTAGAAACTGCAAAAAACGCGATCCGAAAACGTCGCAGGTGGGGAGGATGAGTGCGGATTACGTCACCTAAACGTCCGTTTACGTGGCTCAGCGTTTCTGGTTGCCACTCAGACCTTCGGTGTTTGGGATTGCGGTCGATGTTCAGACAAAAAGAAAAGCGCCCGTTGTGGGCGCTTTGGCGTGGTTAGAATACTTTCTAGATGATTGAATACTGTCCTTTTGAACTACCACTTGTTACATCTGCTTTAGCATTCTGTGTGATTTCATCATACACAGCATTGGCAATCGCCTCAGCCATCTTGCCTGCCATTGCGAATTCACCAGTAAGGACAAAGCCTTGTGCTTCCAATTCATTTCCTAATTTTTGTTTGAGTGACTCTTTACTCATTGTCATGTTATTTACCTGCCTTAACTGTTTTAGATACATCCACATGATTCTTGCCAGAGAACGGGCAAATGGTTTGCCCAGTGCAAACACCAGTGCCGCCGTTCATGGTGATGAGATCAGCCACTTCAATGATTTTCTTTGCGGACGTGGACTTTAGGTTTTTAACGACTTCCATGTGGTTGTTGTTGATTTTTACAATCTGGTCTTCCAATACTTGCACCCGTTTATTCAAGCATTCGATGATTTCGTCTTTGTCGGTCTTACGTTCAAAGTTGCCTTCTTTATCGACTAACTGATAAACACCTTGGCGTTGTTGGTATCGGCTTTCACCTTCTTTGATACCTGGTAACTTAAAACCAAGCGGCAGTACACAACGGATAAAAGGTTTGTCCGGTTGCCCGAACATAAACCCAATTTCTACGATACTGCCAACCGCAGGTGGTTCCAGTCTTCCTGCATACTCACCAACACCTGGTATCGGTAATGGCACCGCTTGAAGTGGCGCTTTGTTTTTGAACTCCACACCCCTTTCATCTAGCAGTTGAACATCCACGGCGTAGTGAGGATAAAAGCGATCAGATATGTCGCCCTCTTCTGGCAGCTCAGGCAATGCAACCACCTTTCCCCAGCGTGGTAAATGCCATCGTCCGGTTAATTCTGGGAACAAACGAAAAATGATGCGCTGAATCGCTTTTACATCCATGTTAGTTTTACCTCTGTTCCTTGAAAATCAACGCTGACTAAACGGTGACCATTGACTATCGCACCGGGTCTTAGTTTTGGAATGGCAGGGACTTTCACTGATTTTGACGCTGTTCGGTTGGTCATTAAATTATCTGGGATGCTAACCGGCTTATCTGCCCAATATGAATCCTTCCAACTTCCCACGTAAATCTGACCATTGCCTTGTTGCTGCCAAAACAGATCATCTATGCCGAATGCTTGGGCTAACTCATCCATGACACGGTAACCATTACCGTCACTATAAAAACAAGGTATTGACGTTTTGCTGTAGGCTGCTTCTGGTACCACGAACTGCAACCCCGTTTTGTTGGTTACATCACTGAGCAGTTGCATTAGGGTCGGGTGTCTGAGTGTGACATCGAGTGGCTTGAAAAGTAATGCCGCTAGTTCGCGGCAAAACAATTCTGACCATCCTTTTTCAGCAGGTTGAACTCTCTCAACATACCCTAGAAACACACGTGATATGCTATCACCCCAACCGATATCGACCGCAACAATAGTATTCACTTTCGGTGAACCTTCCACCTTAATGGAGCAGCGAGCAGGCGTGTTCACATCAAAAAGAACACGGTGGTCTTTCGTCTTTACCTTTTGGCTACCGATATAAGCACGACACGTGAATTTGTTGTTTACCGTCATGAGTCACCTTTAAGCCAAAGCATCATCAATAGACTTGAGCACTTTCATTACACCTGTTAAATCAATGCTCGTGTCCGGTGGTACGTCTTCACTCTGTCCAGCTTCAACCGGAGTGGTTACCCCTTGGACTTGCTGCTGTGTTGCAGGTTGGTCTTGTTGACGTTGTTCAACTCGTTCCGGTACTGAAAGATGCTCAACCAACTCAAACGCAACGCTCCATTGTCTCAGGCTTTCTTGCTCATCTGCTCGAATGGTACCTTGAAACTTCACCTCACGAACTTTGAGCGTCGACGCTGTTTTGTTACTAATGCGGTAGATTTGGCGGGCGCTTTCTTGCTGCCCACCTGCCATATTGAAAAGGTTGCTCAAGATCTCAGGTTTACTGAAAGGGATGATGCCACTCACCGCTAACACTTTACCTTTGTTACCTGTTTCCGCTTGGTCGGTTGCCGAGGACTGACCGGACATATCTTGTCCGGCGAGTTGTTGGCGAACGCTAATGCGTATGTTCTTGAGTGAGATTTGAATGCCGTTTAGGGTTAGCATTTGATTTCTTTCACCTTTCTTCTCAGCGCTTCAAGTAGTAAATTTTGCCACTCGGCGTACCTTACCTGCCAAATATCACCCAATTGAACACCGCCCACATCGTGCTTTACTGGGTGTCCCTCATTATCTGTAAAAATGCTGTGGCACAGTGCGGCACACTTATCCAACGAATACACTCTATCGAGTTCTTTTAAAAATGACTCTGTCACTACTATTCCATAGTGATATCGATTTGAGTTGTTTTCCTTTAGTTGATACTGTTTTATCTCAACATTCATGACAAAATTAAGTAGTCCATCAGGGATAGCTTCAGGCTCCTTTTTTACTCTCGCATCAGACGTTACCACTGGGTTATTGCTCAAAAAGATATCGTTTACACGTTTGGATTCATAGCCGATGTTGCGCAAACCGTCTTCATTTGGGTAGAACGTGCCTGTTTCATCAACAGACCAGTGGCCTTCTACCCCATTTCCTGAAATCTCCAACCCGCTAGTGTGCTCAAACAAACCAACACCTGACTTTGTCACACCATTTTCAACAAACGTCGATTTCGGTCTAGCTCCATCCCCTTCTATGCTCATTCCTTCCGTGAAAATTCTCAGTTGCTTCGAGAATACGGTCGTTCTACCTTTGTATTTATCTAAATAAGCCTGACCAATACTTGTGTCCTTATCAACGAACAAATGCAGAGGAGCGTCCATAGAGTCAACACCATACTTGACCGCAATCGTATCTACCGTTGATTGTCTGTGAAAACTAACAATCGCTGAGGTTATATTGTGTACAAGATACTTTGACTGTCCTGCCATTATGACACTGTCAAAATCAACAACTCCCGAACATGTAGCTAAAACTTTAGGGTTTCCCTTAATAGCCCACCCATTGACTAGGTTATTTGTGACATCGAAGCAATGAAATGGATTTTCTCGTTCTGGAAGAATCATCTCACAACCAAAAGACTCCATGTCTCGGTCACAATAGAGCCCACCGATATTGTATAGATTCTCGTTACTCCAAGTAGCTTCAGAGATATCAATACAACAATTCTTAAACCGAGCTTCGGTCCTCGCATATCTCACAAGGTATTGATGATTCTTGTTAAATTCACCTTTAAAAACAAACTTAATTCCATGCACTTCACCTAAGTCCGTTTTCCAAATGTTAAGAAAACCCAAATCATCATTCCCTAACACTCCTGCATACTCGATTAAGCATGTATTGAAGTCTGTATTATTATCGTATCTACCACTATTGATTATTTCTATTCCATTTAGATTATGCTCACCCATTCTTATTGGCTTATTCATAACTGAAATGGAAGGTTCACTTATAGTTCCGCTTGGAATAGCTATTGATATTTGTGGCTTATTCGGATAAAAGTCTGTTTCTTCATTTACATTTTGAAATAAAGGATCTATGTACTTAGCCAAGCTAAATTGGGTTGCAAATTGAATGGCATCTTGTAGCTCTGTAATTTCACACCCAAATCCACACTCAACAAATCCATGCTTATATATTTTATCCACAAATACTTGCCAGAATTCACCTTCAGGCTGCCATAAAAAATCATATACCACGTCTTCTGACAACGCGTTTTGAAACACAGTTCTGTAGACATATTCTTTCGGTTTGTTTTTTGATGCTTGATTAATACCTGAATGTGTCCACTGCGATTCTTCCGTCGCATGGGTATCTAATATTTTTATCGGGTATCCATTCAGGGTCATTCCTTTATTTGAGTTACAACTCATTTTAATCTTCACCACATCAGATGGTAATTTCGTTAGCGGTACTGATATCTGTCCTCCGTCCCCCTTGGCTTCCAGCACTGGTCGATGCGCTTTTATTCTCCAGATCTCTAAATCTGGTTCACTAGTCATCAAGATTGGATTTTCATTGGTTGCCGATGGTGCGAATAAATGTAATTGCATGCCATCTTTTTCAAAAACTCGCACATCACTACTGGTTTTAACCACATCACCAACGACCCAAAGATTGCCTGCTACTGTACCAACATAATCTTTAGTCCAACTCTTCCCTGCACTTTCACCCTCAGGTCGCAAATCACTCACCGAACCATCGCCCAACACCTGCGCAATCTTACAAACGAAGTGCTTCACATCTTTACCCGTTGAAGAGTCGATGTAGTCGTCTTTTTCTTCTGCGGTCACCACAAAGTTGAATAAGGTAACTTGCTCACCTGTTGGTGTGCCTTCACGGTGCGCATCGATGTAGATAAACGATGGCTTGTTTGGTACCTGAACACTGCGGTCAAATTCCATTGCAACACGGTTACCAGAAACATAACCCGCCCCCGCTTTGATGCTGTATGCGCTGCCCGATGGCGTTACCAAGAAACCGTCTTCGATAAACCAGTCTTTGCCGTTCTGGTCGATGATGGATTGCGCCACATCGCTGTCCATCTTCTTCATACGTTCTGTGGCGTTGTACTGCCAACTTGATGCATCCACGGTGATATTAGTGATCTCGGCAATGTCCTTGTATTCAAGAACAACCGAACGCACCAGTGTATTACCTGCGACACCTGGCTCATCTGCCGTCTTTGGTGTGAGTGCATGGTGGTCAATAGTCACCAACACGCCATATTCTGAGCAGTATGCACCTGTCCAGTTGAAATCGAACGGACCAACATCACTGGTCAACGTTGAGCTATAAATTACCGAGTCTGCAGAAAGGCGACCGCGCTGCTCTACTTGTTCTTGGTGAACGATATGGTCAGTTGGTACCACATCATCTGGTTGTGGGTACTCTGGACGATTCGACACATTGGCGAAAATCATCTTGTCGATCACAAGTGCTTTTTCTTCTGCGTTGAGCTGTGCCAACAGTGCTTTACCTGCGGCGGTTAAAATTGACTTATCGGTGCTGTTTGCCATTTTAAAATTCCTTACCCTTTCACTGTGGCTTGGTAATATTCGCAATCAACGTTGAGCACATTTGGAAGCATGCCAACGTTTAGTCGAGTTTTGATGTGTGATGTTGAATACTGCGCTTCTACGTTCTTGCTTCGCGCTGCCAAAGGCATTTCTACATAACTGGTGTATTGATAACGACGGCAGGTTCTGCCGTACTGTCTGATTACTGTATCTAGCAGCTTAGGAACGTTGGTTAAATCGCCGTCTCTGATTTTTAAGCTGATTACATCCCAAGGCACATTGACTAAACGTTCGTCTTGTCCAATATGCGGATAACCCAACTTGGCGAACATGTCTTCCCAACCTGCAATCGAACCCGCATCACGTGCAAAGCCGTAGGCATGCGCCACACGGATTCGAAATAACTCTTCCGGCTCTTGCCCTAGTCGTTCAATCTCACGCTGCCAAGCAAGGATATTCACTAGTGCCATTGGTGCAGTGAGTGGGTCATGCTGTTGCAATGGCATTTCGAATGCCGCCTTCACATGTCCCCAATAGTTGCGCATAGCTCGGGCGAACTTTGCCAGCTCGCCTCTACCCATCCAGTAACGCAGCTTTATCTCAGGAATGTTCAATCGACACCTCCAACGTATTAATGCGCGGCACGGTCAGATTGTTGATGATGTCAGCGTTATCAAATTCGAGTGATTCAATCTCTGAGAACTGGGCATGTAGCTCTTGTCCTAAGCGAGAGAAACTGAATCGAAGCACTGGATTGGTCACCGTTGGCGAATAGTCCGTGTTTTGTCTGAATGCAGCACCGATGAATTGCTCCACCTTCACTCGTAACGCTTCGCGGTCTTCCATCGTCAAAGAGCGCTGCGGCCAAACTCGGCAACTAATATCGTGAGTGGTTTCTGGCATCGCTAGAACTTGCAGATCATCACCGTGACCGTGTTGCCCTTCAATGCGAATGTACTCATTCAAATCGGCAAGCATGTCGGATGAAGGCTCACCTGTATCGAGAAGAATTAACGCGTTGGCGGTACCCGGACCACGTGGGGCGTTATGCTCAAAATACACGTTGTCGTCATTGATGCCTGCGCGACTGGTAAGTAGCGAACGGTAAGCCGCATCAATATGCCATCGGGCAACCGCGCTCCATTGGTTGCGAACACGTAAACGCAGTTCATCATTGCTTTCTTTATCTGAACCCGCTTCGTTCAACCATTCTGCAGGGTTGGTCACCGCACCAATGCCCGGTATCGCCGTTGGCAAAATGTGGTAGTAACCTTCGCCTAGGTTGTAGCCTGCGCCTTCGTTTTCGGCTTCTACCTCTGCCATCACCATGGTTTCGTTTTCTGGCATCGTGGTATCATCAAGCACTTTCACACGGTAGATGGTGCCGTTAATTGGTTCGGTCTGAATCCAAGTATCTTTCGGAATAACCAGAGCAGGGCCTTTCGACGCAGAGCGCTGAAACGCGATCATGCCTTTGGCTTTTGTCGCACCTTTACGAGTGAGTTTGCACTGCCATGCCAGCAGGTCTAGCCATTGGTCAACCGCCGTTGCAACAAACATGTTTGGTAGAACATAGCCAACCAACAGAGTGTTAATTAGCCACAAAGTCACACTAACCACTGTTGACTCGATGAGGCGCCAGAAAGGAGAGAACGGCGAATCGTTAGAAATGATGCACTCTTCTTTGTTCATCTCTTCCTTTAGCACTTTCTTCCAGCCGTCTTTATCAGTTGGAATACCGGATTGCTTCACCAGTTCGGAATAATCTGGTTTTGGAATATCAGTCATTAACGCTCTCCGTTGTTCACTATTTCAAATTGCATGTCACCAAAATCAATGGTGGTTGCGAACACGTAAATCGTGCCTTCGGTTGGTTCTTCCAAACGCACGGTACCCGGTACCAGTCGAACGTCCTCTTCAACGAGCAATTCCAACTTGGTGCGAATATCTGCTTTCTTTGATGGGCTTCGCTCAGCGATTAAATCCACCGCTAAGTTGCTCTCAATGATGGCGTGTTTGATGTCTTGAGCGATCACTGCTCGGTCTTGAATCAAAATAGGGTTTCGACCTGCATCGAGCACCACGTCACCGTTCTCAATCAAAATGTCTTGGTACTTGTATTCCGCCATTAGCCTGCCGCCATCTCTAATTCAGTCGCCATGTCTTGTGGGCTACTCATGTACGTTGGATAAATCGACACACCGCCGTAGTTGGTTGAGCTTGTCTGGTAATTGGCGATGTTCTTCGCCGCGCCACCTGGTTGAACTTGAAGACGTGGCGAAGCGTTATTCATTGATGATGATTTCACTTGCAAGTCTTCGTCACTGCCAAGACCTGGTATCCAATCAACAAGCCCTTTTACGGACTCCCAAATACCCGCAAGGCTTTCAGTAATCCAATTGAACACACCTGCAAACATGTCTTTCATTGAGTTCGCCATGTCACCGATGAAGGCAAAACCGCTCGTGTCGGTAAAACCGCTCATTACCCATTGCCAACCAGCTTTCAAGAACTGGAATAGGGTTTGGAATGGCAGCATGATGAGAGCAAGCGCACTTTCGATGATTTGGAACCATGTTGTGTCGCCGAACGATGCTTTCAGATCATCCCAGTAGTAAATCAATGCGCCCACTGCGGCGATGGCTGCGACAACGGCACCAACCACTAAACCGATTGGGTTCGCCATCATTGCGATGTTTGCTGCCAACATTGCCACTTTGAACGCTTTCAAAATGCTGTTCACACCCGCGACCGCCAAGCCGTAACCCTTCGTAACTAGGATGTACGAAGCCATAGCTTGCTTACCGATACCCACTGCCATCGTGAGCAGGCCGTTAATCGCAACAAAGCTAAGAAGCGTGATTCCGGCATAGCCAATCCATTTGGTGATATTTGGGAACAGTTGAGTCCACTCAACGATTTCTTGAGCACCGTCAGCAAGGGAAGATAGCAACGGTACTAGTGATGGTAATAACGCACTGCCAATTGCGGCACGAATAGCAAACATACCTTGCTCCATCCGTTGCCATTGGTCTGTCATAGTAGCTGCCATATCTGACGCAGCATCTAATCCTTTGACTTGTTTAAGTGCATCAAGACTAGTACCGAATTCATCAGCTCGATTGACGAGGTTGGTTAACATCAATGCACCGTCGCCCAATCCCGCTTCATCAAGTAGAGTTCGAGCTTCTGTGCCAGAAAGTCCCTCAAGCAATGGCGCTAAGTTTTTTAAAACCTGCTGCATTGGCAGTAATTGCCCGTTTGATCCGACTAGCGACACGCCCAACTTATCTTGCGCAGACACCGCATTTTCAAGGAAGTTGGTGTATTGAGTGACCGCATCACCATCAGACATTTGCCCTTTCAGCATGCCAAACACAGCAAACTGTTCTTCAAGGCTAACGCCCAAGGTTGATGTCAAAGAGTGCATACCATCAACCATGCCTTCTATGACATCCATTTCGACACCATAAAGCTGTTTTGCCGTTGCTGTCATACCTGCAATTTTTGCAGCCCAAACATCAACACCCATCGCATCTGCTTGGGTTTTATAGTTGCCGTAAAGGTTTTTGAGGAATCGGGTTGTGGTTTCCGCATCGGATTTCATGGCGACCGCCAGTGTTGCACTGGAACGAGTAACGCTTGCCATCACATCGGCTGGCATTTCGCCCATGGCGTTCTTAATGCCCTCTGAATGGCGGATCACCTCAATAGCACTTTGACCATATTCAGCACTGAAATTTAGAGCAGTTTTAGCAATTGCCTTTAATGCATCATCAGCCACACCGAGTGATTTCACCTCACCAAGTGCGCGGTCCATTTCAATGGCTGGCATCAATGCACTTTGTAGGGCAAAACCTGCACCCGCTACCCCTGCCGCACCTGCAACCATCGTATGAGTGCCATCACGATACGTGTTAGCCACATCGGTCAAGTTGCGTTGAATGTTACCCAGAGGTTTAGAAATCTGGTCAACAAGTCCAACTGTGAATCTGAGTGCTTCTGGTAGCATTGATGTTTCCTTTTGCCCAATAAAGCTAACCGCTAAATGCTTTTGCTACGCCATTTGCTGTGGCGATTTGCATGCCTTTCCAATACTGCTGTTCTAACCAAATCGCCCTTGCTAGGTTCTCTTCGCTGTCTGTCTCGCTTGGCAACCACTTGCGCCGCCAAGCAAGCATTTGTTCGAGCTCGTTGGAATCCATAGCCCGAACAAGGGCGTCTATTTTTTTACTTTAATTTGCAGCTTCGGCGTGTATTCCTTCAGTACTTCACCAACGATTTGAAGTGCTGCACCTGGGTTACCTTTGGTTAGGTCACGGAACGCGTCTTTGCTTTCGTCCGTTACCGTATTCATCAGGAAGTTGTGGGCAGAGTTAACGATTTCGCCTTTAGCAACTTCGCTCATGTAGTCGCTGTATTCCGCTTCTGTTGGTGCAAAGTGAAGTTCTAGATCATCACCGATGGTTAAAACGATTGTTTTCATGCTGCTTCTCGCTCTTTCTTATCTAACTTGGCTTCTAGACGGTCGAATCGACTGTCCATAGATTCTTTGATGTCGTCTACGGCTTCGCGTAGTTCGTGCTTTGTGGCGTACTTTTCTGCGACATCGCCACGCAGTCGCTCAGTGGCAAGCTCATTGGCATGGATACGACGGTCATGGTCTTGTGAGGTGCTTTGCCCTTTATCCGTTCTGCCGAAAACCACATTGATGATGGCGATAAACAGTGCAACGGTTGCCACAATCGCCGATACCCATGATGAATCCATTGCTATTCCTTCTGAGGGATTTCTTTCAAGCGCTTGCCTTGAAGCGCCGCGATGATGTCGTCAACCGTGTCTTGAAGAACATCGTTCGTGCTCAGACCTTTCAAGGTTTCCAAGCCCCACACCACAAGGCGAGTTGCGAAGCGTTCAAGGATGATTGTCCAACTGATTTGGAAGAACAGACCTTTCAATACTTCAAACAGTGTCTTGCCTACGATTCCGGTTAAGAAGTTCATGCTGCTTCTCCGATCAAGGATTGATATGCCAACAGGTAATCTTGTTCCGTTGCTTTACCTGCACTTGTGTTCCAGTACTTCTTCGCGTACCGCGCTAAACCTTCTAGGTCATCGGCATCGGGTAGCGCTTCTGGGAAGCGAATCAAGTTAAGCCGCGCCGCCGCTACCGCAAACTGAGGTGAGATCACCATGTAACGCGCATCTAAACCGCCAATTGGTGCAAACATCTCCAATGCATCGAGCAAATGCGGTCGACCTTTTCCGAGCCACTCAATAAGCCAATTGAACGTTGCTGGCTCCATTTGAGTGAAACCTAACGCAGGACCACGGACTTGTTTTGAGTAAGTAAACTTTCCAGACTCGTGAGCAATAATCATCAGGATCAGATTGATTGCTGCTTGAGTGTTGAGTTTGCCTTTACCACCGGATGCCATATCCAGATGGTCAAGGACTGGTTTGATGATGTGCTCAATAAACAGCTTCGCTAAGTTCATCGTTTCATTCGCTCCAATTCGCTTTGACACTGGGTGCAGTACTTGCAACCTGGTACTTTTTGGCGGCGTTCTTCTGGGATTGGGTCGCCACATTCGCCGCATTCATGTGCGCTTTCCCGTTGTTCAATTCGCTTCGCCCCTGCCAATTGGTTGGCAAGCGCCATTTCAGTGAATTTGGCTTCAAGACCGCAGGCATGGTCGATAACATCTGCCATCGTTCCTCCTGCTTAGTTCGTTAGGTCTTCGGTTTCGTCTTCTCGTAGGTAAGGAGTACCGTTGATGGTGACAAAATCAGGACTGGTCACGTCAAAAGGCAGTTTGTGAAGCAATGCACTGCCACCGTTGGTGTCGATATCAAGCAGGTCAGAAATCTTGATGCGACAGCCGAACGCTTCCACCTTCAATTCGTCTTTATCAATCTTTCCGTAGAACAGAGCATCAAAGGCAGGAAGACCGCGCCAAGAACCGGCTTGTTTTGCTGCTTTGCTCAACTGGTTGAACTGCTGCGTTGTCAGCTCCATTTCACCACTGGCTTCTACGTCACCATCGACATAGCCATCAGGCACACCGCCCGTTTTGTTTACCGCTGAGTTGTCCGTGATGGACAACGTCACCTTGTTTGCTTTGAGCTTGTAATCACCCAAAGAGAAATGCATGTTCTTGCCAGAAATACGCATGCTCATGGATTACGCCTCCGTATCTGCTGCGTTGCTTAGGTCTAACGCGATGTTGACGACAATGTGTTTCGGGCAGTTGTGAGGGCGAACCATCAAACCGATCACCACTTTGGTTTTGTTCATCCACTGGATGGTGACGTCTTCGTCTCGTGGCTTCATGATTTCACCAGGGAAGGTGATACCCGCGATCTCTGTACCTTTGGACATTTCACGCATGTCCGTGCGGAAATAGGTGCGGTTTAACTCAATACTTGCAGGTGTCGAGTTAAGGATTCGGTCAGCGATACGACGAATCGCTTTAATACGAACGCGGCGGTTGAGTTTGTGAACTGGACGAACGTATTCGAGGTATTGATAATCGCCGCCTTTCGCTTCTAGCGTGGTAGCGTCTGTCCAATAAACACCCTCTAGATCGGCATACCATTGCGGCAGTGAGTAACGCGCTTCGGCTAACGTGCCAATGGTGCTCATTTCTAGGGCTTTGCCTGCGCTGTCCGTTGGCATGTTACCCAAATCAAGCACACTGCCAGTCGCCACACGCATTGGGCTATCAGCTACCGTTACGCTGCGGTCACACAGTCGACCAGCAAGCACACCAACGTTGTTACCGTTGAGTTGAGGAACAGGAGTCACCAAGTTTGCAGCAACATCTTTCACCAAGGTGAGCATGGTGGTTTCATACTCTGTCCACGTTTGTGCTCCGTCACCTTCTGCAACAATGCTCGGACACGCAGCAAGGAAGAACACCCAACGACCTAGTTTGCTTGTCAGCTCCGTCGCTTTGGATTGCATATCCGTGAACTGAGTTTTATCCGTAACTGGGTCACAGATAGCAATACCTTCGAACGAATCGGTCAGGTTGGCTAAGTCCACGGCAGCTTGCCAAGTATCGTCAGCCGCTAAGCCAACAATCGCACCTGTCCAGTTTTGCTTGCCATTGAGCTGCGCCGCTTTCACGTTTTGACCAAGTGCATCGTCCGCAACGACTTCGTCAAGGTTGGTCATGTTATTAATGCGGGTCACTTTGCCTTGTAGTTCGGCTTTATCAGTGCGCCCGATGAAAAGCACATGGCGTTCAATCTCTGGGATGCCGCCTTGTCCTAAATTGAGGTTGTTAACCTCTACCTTTCCGGTTGCCATTGGTTATGTCCTCTGTTTTGCCTGCTCAAAAATTTTGATGAGCTGACGACTGACTTCACGTTCTTTGCTTCCGAGAATCTGACGTTCTGCCAATGGAATATCCCAACTAGTGATACTTGGCTGATTAGAGAGTTCTCGAATAATTTGCCCCGCTTGACCATGTGTGATGGTTGCCATCAACTCACGCAAACTGGGTTTCTTTCGTCCTTTGCCGCTTTTCCGCTTTACCGTGTATCCAAGCTCTCTCAGCTTTCTTGCTTGCCCTTTGGTACATGGCGCGGAGTAATCCGGCTTTCCCCATCGCTTTTGCATCTGATGACGAGTCATTTTTTGTGACTGCCCTGTGTGATGCCTTGCTGCGAGTTTGGCGGTTAACTTGTTGCTCCAAGTCAAATCAAGCTGATTGGCATTTCGTACATAAGGCGTTAAGCCCTTTGCCATTCGCTTTAAAACTTTGCCGCGCTTTTTGCCTTTTCTCGGTTCTAGCGCTTTGTCGTTGATGTCCTTTTGCGCTCGAATTCTTCGCCTTACGTTGGCAATTTCCCAACGACCGAGCGTTTTCAAAATCCAGAAACGCTTCTTTGGTGGTAGTGCCAACATCGCAAGCTTTTCTTGCATGTTGAGCACATCGCGCTCATTGACGTTAATCTGAGGCTTCATTCACCAACTCCGCTTCTTCTGCGGTATAAATTTCCACGGCTTGGACTCGGTAAACTTCACCGCGCCAAGTAATCATTCCTGCTGGGTCAGGAATCAATTCAATTGGCTCCATCAACTCAAGTTCGATGGACACGTCAGCAATTTCACTACTGATCACATCAACGGACAGTTGCGGATCACCTAACTCTTCTTCATTTCGGTCAGGCTCGTAATCACTCAACCAACAGGCAACCAAAGCCAATAAGCATCGTGGGTCTAGCAAGCTGTGTGGAAACTCTTCAATGTTCAACACTGCGTTGTATTTCCAGTGGCAGGCAACATAACCGCCGTTACCTCGGTCTTCGCCATTTGGAACGATAGTTCCGTTCTCTTGCCAAGCTTCAATCTTGTTATCGAGTACGCTTGAATTGAGGTGACTAACGATGTAATCCGTTAGGTGTTCAAGCTTGGTTTTGTTGTAAGTGGTATCGCTCATAGTGATTCAATCCCGTTAGAACTCAGCCCAAGCAATTCACGTACATCACGAGTGCTTTGTGCGAGAAAACGTGCCTCTTGTTCCGGTTCATCTGTTGCCACGCTTTCGCCTTCTTTGCGGCGGTCTTGCGTGGCGAACTCTTTAATCAACTCGGCGTGTGCACGACCGTAAACCGCTCGCTTGTACAACAGGGCTTTAGCGCCACTGAATGTCGGTATTTCGCCGTTTTCGATCAGGCTATCCAATCGACCTTGGATGTTTAGCGCGGCGATGGATACCGCATAAGCCAGTGAATCGTTATCGAACGTATGAGGAATGCGGCGCAGCTTGCGGAACTCATCGGTGGATAAATCCACCCAACCTTCACCTGGTATGGTGGTATTTGGTGCGCTGTTAACTTTGCCGCCAAAGCTCATAACGTTTCCTTAGTTCTCTCTGAATTAGGGCACCTCTAGCCACTGGGTCGACGGTTTAGAATGAACCACGCAGGTTATTCCAACCTCGCCAGCCGAGGTGCGGTGGCGTAGGAGTCTGTCTATAGACAAACGCTATAAATTTTTGCCTTCTGCGAGTGCGTTAAGTCGCATCTCGATTTGCTTGATTTTGGTTTGAACACCAATTTTGTCGTGCTTTTCATGGGCAATTTCGAGCAGCTTTTTCGCCTTCTCTAATTGCTCTGAATCACCGATTTGGCTTGGTTGTGGATCACCTTTTTCATTAAGCAGCAACCCGTAACCCGCAAACTTGTACCATTTGGCTTCAAGCTTCTCTGGCAACTTCCACTCTTTGTCGATTTTCTCGAACACTTGAGAGAAGTACGGCTCAATCGAGTGTCCATTAGGTAGTTGGCTTTCTGCCCATTCGAGGACAAAGTCACCACATACCACCGCCCAACTCGAACGTTTGAAGTTCTCCGGCGTTGGCAAGTCCAACTCGATGGCTTTGAACAGCCAATTAATCGCGGTTTCAAGGTCTTTGGTATCAAACAACCAAATAATCAAATCCGTGAAAATTGGGTTTTGATAACTTTCCCCTGCCGCCAAGTACTTCTCTGCGACTTCTTTGTATTTCGGGATCAGTACGTCACGTTTGTAGTTGACCTTTTCCGAAATCTGAACGAAGTCTTTCAACTTAAGTTTGTCTTGCTCAAACTCGATTAAGCGCAAGTGCAAACTGTCTGGGCTTGGCACAGTGGCAGCGATTGCCACTGTGTTTTGCTTTTCAGCCATCGCCAACTTATGGCGCATTGCAGGGGATAAGTTCATGCTTTACTCCTGCGCTGCAGGTTTAGGACCAATGTGGACTTTTTCTGGGTTGTAAGCGGCAAACGCTTCCAACACACCCACTGCGTAACCTTCCATTCGCCAGTATGAATTCTCATACTGCTTACGGTCTTCTTCGTGCTTCGCTTTACGCTGCGAAGTACCGTGCTGTGTTAGCACTTGTAGGTTTGCAGGAATCGTCACAACCATTGCGTTGTCTGGCATAAATGGTGGAACGTATGCAGGGCGACCCGCGATGGTTTTATCCACTTTTTGCGCCGCGATTTGCTCA
This sequence comes from Vibrio sp. D173a, assembly GCF_030248475.1. Classification (NCBI taxonomy): domain Bacteria; kingdom Pseudomonadati; phylum Pseudomonadota; class Gammaproteobacteria; order Vibrionales; family Vibrionaceae; genus Vibrio; species Vibrio sp. D173a. The sequence goes on along the minus strand of NZ_JAHGAH010000162.1, from coordinate 16,311 downwards.
CTTGGTTTATCAGCAGCGTCATACAACTTGTATTGCGCAGCAGAAATCAAACCAGAGCCAACGAATACCGTTAGGCGAGGGTCATTGCGATACATTGGGTGGATCTGGTTGTTGATGATGTCAGACGCCATCGCATCCAGTGTTTTGTAATCGCCGTTTGCATCGAAATACACATCAACGTCAACAATTTGAGCCGCTTTGCGATTCTTCACAAAGTGATACCAACCTTCGTTAACATCTTGACCTAGTGGGTTAGTTGCTGGGTCAGTTGTTTCTTCGGCAGACACACCGTTCCAACCAATACGCATAATGTCTAGCGCATACATTTGGTTAGAGAACTGCGATACCAGCTTCATAAACAGATCACGACCGCCTTGGTTTGCCCACTGGCATAGCGTTGCCCATGTGATAGCTGCACATGAGTCGGTTTCTGCAAGTTTGTACTTGTGACCACCAACACCGACTTGTTTTTGGAAGCGACCGCCAGCCTTACGACCTGTATACAAACCGCTCACACCCACATCGACCACTTGACCTTCGATTTGGTCAACGGTGGTAACGGTGATCATTTTTAGAAACTCGGCAGACTCGGAAATCGCTGCACGGAGTTTGGTTTCTAGCTGCGGCGAGACGTTGAACAACTGCTCGACGCTAGTAACGCCATAGCTTTTCGCTAATTGCTGAGCGAAGTGGTCCATATTCTCGCGAGCTGATTGAGTAAGAATCTGCGACATTACGCGATGCTCCTGGTTAGTTTTTTCAAGCGCCTGTGATTAAACAGGCATGTAATCGTCACCCGCAGGCGCAGGATCAGGACGTTGGTCTGGTGCTTCTTGGCTCAGTTTGTTGAACTTCTCTTCCAACTCACCTTGCTTAGTCGCAATGCCTTCAAGCTGCTCAGTTAGTGTCGAAAACTGCTCCGGCGTTAAACCTTCCTGTTTTGGATTGTTTTCGTCAGCTTCTGGCGCTGCAGGCGTATTTTTACCAAACGTATTGAACTTCTCTTCAAGTTCATTTTGCTTGTTGCCGATGCCTTCAATTGCCGACATCACTTTGGCGAACTGCTCTTTGTCCATTGGTTCTTCATCCTCTGGTTGAGGTGTTACTGATTGTTCTGGCTCGTGCTCAGAACTAAAGATGTGGTTACAAAACGAGTAGAAACGCTCGAAACGTGTTAAGCACTGAGAAAAATCGACCTCTTCTAATGCGTCAGATTCCAAAGTCGTTTCTTGCCCATTACTAGAGCGTGAGAATTTGAGTAGCGTTGTACCTGTAGAGGCTGGGGAGTCAGTCACAGCTAGACCTTCAAGATAACAACGCCCCTCGCCCTTGTAGTCGGGATTTGGTTCGATAGAAGTGAATAGCTTCTGACCTTCCTTGTTTGCTTCTAGCAAGAATTGGTTAGGTGTTAGCTTGGCGAACAGGCGAAGTTTGCCGTCTTTCTCTTCTGCTTTTAGCTCTTCGACAATGCCCCAGTTCTTGCCTTTGTATTGCGTCCAATCACTGCGGTAGTGTTCCGGCCAAATTAAAGCTGTGTACTCTTCTTTCGAATACTGCTCCGCCATATCTTTAATCCAAGATGCGGCGATTTTTCTTCCGTCTACTGTGTTGCCTTCTGTGGCAACCACTACCCAATCACTGGTTTTTGGCATGTGGTAACACTCTTACTGGTTAATGCGAAATTGCCTTTAGATGCCGCAACAATACGCCCAAGTTTTTAGGCTTTCAGCAACTTGTGTTCGGGTGAATTCGGATATTTGAAAAACTGGAAAAGGAAGGAATTTTTGTAGGCGAATCAAGGTGTTTTCGGGGCGTATCATTCGCTTATGGCATATTCTCCCGAAATCAGACAAGCCGCCCGAGCCCTCTATTTGAAGGCATGGACGCCACGTGAAATCGCCGACGAACTGAACCTCAATAACGATCGCATCATCTACTATTGGGCGGATAAGTTTGGTTGGCGTGATATGTTGCGTGAACAAACGATTGATGAAGCTATCGCGAATCGTATCCAAACCTTGCTTGAGATTGAAAACCCAAGCAAACCGCAATTGGATATGCTCGATCGGCTGATTGACCATCACGTCAAACTTAAGAAACTCCGCGCCTCTGAAACGCCAAAACCTGCCGCCAATCCGTCTGAAAAAGGCAACAACGCCAAACAAGCTAAAGACGATTCAAACAGCAATAGCAGCTCTGGTAAGTCGAAGAAGAAAGGAAAGAATGATGTCAGCGAGATCACCGAAGAATGTTTCAAGCTTTGGCATGACTCTTTGTTTGAATACCAGGTGGTTATGCGTAACAACCTGCATCAGCGTATTCGTAACATCCTTAAATCTCGCCAAGTTGGTGCTACTTACTATTTCAGTGGTGAAGCGCTAGAAAACGCCATCCTTACGGGTGACAACCAAATCTTCTTATCCGCTTCTCGCGCACAAGCAGAGGTATTTCGTCGTTACATCATCTCGCTAGCCAAGGAGTTCCTAAACCTTGAACTGCAAGGCAACCCGATCACCTTATCGAACGGGGCTGAACTTCACTTCCTTTCGACCAACGGTAAAACGGCGCAGAGTTACCACGGTCACGTTTATGTCGATGAGTACTTTTGGATTGGTAAGTTTGACGAACTGAACAAAGTTGCATCGGCAATGGCGACGCATAAGAAGTGGCGCAAAACCTACTTCTCGACACCATCCACCAAAATGCACCCCGCTTATCCATTCTGGACGGGCGACAAATGGCGTGAAGGCAAAGACACACGCAAGAACATCGAGTTCCCAACATTCGAAGATTACCGCAAGGGCGGTCGTTTATGTCCTGATAAACAATGGCGTTACGTAGTCACAATTGAAGATGCCGCCGCAGGTGGTTGTGACTTGTTTGATATTGACGAACTGCGCGAAGAGTACAGTGAAACCGACTTCAACAACCTCTTCATGTGTATTTTCGTCGACGGTGCCAGCTCCATCTTTGAATTCAACAAGATTCAAAAGTGCATGGTGGATGCCTCTATTTGGCAAGACTATGACGTCAAGAAAGCACGACCATTTGGTAACCGTGAGGTATGGCTAGGTTATGACCCATCGCGAACCCGAGACAATGCCGTGTTGATGGTCGTCGCTCCACCAATCGTTGCCGTGGAGAAATTCCGCATACTGGAAAAACACAGTTGGCGTGGTTTGAGCTTCCAACATCAAGCCAATGAGATCAGCAAAGTCTTCAAACGCTTCAATGTGACTTACCTTGGGATTGATATCACAGGCATTGGTGCAGGTGTTTACGACCTACTGCACAACAAGCACCCACGCGAAACCGTGGCAATTCATTATTCCAACGAAAACAAAAACCGCTTGGTGATGAAGATGATTGATGTGATTGACGGTAACCGTTTGCAGTTTGACGCAAACAATAAAGAAACCGCCATGTCATTTATGGCAATCAAGCGCACTTCGACCAACAGCGGCAACATGATGACGTTCAAAGCAGACCGGAGCGAGTTGGTTGGTCACGCCGATGACTTCTGGGCATTGTCTCACGCACTTATTAACGAACCACTCGATCACAGCACCAAACGCAAATCGCGTTGGTCATTCTCCGCAGAACAAGGGCAATTAGCAGCATGACAGAGCAAATGATTCAAACCGAAACGGCAGATACGCCAACCGAAGCAAAATCTGTATACAGTTTCGACCCGACTCCCGAACCTGTTGATACCAACAGTTGGATGACCCGCTATTGTGAGTTGGTCTACAACGATATGGACGACTACTGGGAAACGCCAATCTCACTTAAAGGCTTGGCTGATATTGCCAATGCCAATGGCTATCACGGCTCATTGCTCAAAGCACGAGCAAACTATGTTGCCGGACGTTTCTCACAAGGTGGGGCGATGTCCATGTTCTTAATGAATAACGCAACGTGGGATTACTTCGGTCTAGGGATGGCGGCGTTTGTTAAACTTCGAAATCACTGGAAAAAGGTGATTGGTTTACACCCATTGCCAATGGTGCATATGCGAAAGCGCAGAAACGGCGATTTTGTCCAGCTCCTTGGCAATAACAAGCAAAAGGTATTCAAAGCAAAGGATGTGGTTTTCATCCCTCAGTATGACCCACAACAACAGGTGTATGGTTTACCCGATTACTTGGGCAGCATTCAAAGCAGCTTGTTAAACCGCGATGCTACGCTATTTCGCCGCCGTTATTACCTGAACGGGGCACACATGGGTTTCATCTTCTACGCAACAGACCCGAACCTGGATGAAAAAGACGAAGAAGCGTTGCGCCAAAAAATCCAGAGCTCTAAGGGCGTGGGCAACTTCCGCAGCATGTTTGTGAACATTCCAAACGGCAAAGAAAAAGGCATTCAACTGATTCCGGTTGGTGATATCGCCACAAAAGATGAGTTTGAGCGAATCAAAAACATCACCGCGCAGGACGTTTTTGCAGGTCATCGCTTCCCAACTGGTATGGGTGGCATGTTCCCACAAACAGGCGGTACCGCTCCCGACCCCATCAAGGTGAGTAATGTCTACGATAAGTATGAAGTGATTCCGGTATGTCGGCGCTTTATGGATGCGGTGAACAATGACCCAGAGATCCCACCGAACCTTCACTTGCAGTTTGATTTGACTGTTGGAGATGCGGCGTAAACTTTCGTTTTAGACTGTACAAAAATACAGCTTATCAGCGTATGATTATTAGGTCAGTCAATAAGCTAGGTGTTTACTATGAGAGTGTTGTGCCCAGAGTGCGGTCAAAAGAGCCGCATTCAAAAATCCAACCGTTTGTCTAACAGTCATTCAGATTTGTATTGCAGTTGCAGTGACCCAGAATGTGGGCACAGTTTTGTGATGAACTTATCTTATAGCCATACGTTAAGCCCATCAGCAAAAACAACCAGCCAAATGGCTTTTGAGTTGTGTAAGGCGCTGCCGCCAGAAGCACGACAACACCTTAAACAGCAACTTTCTATGCTTTAAATTACGGGTATTCGTAAATTACTTTGTCATAAACGCAGTACTCTCCGCCTCACAAGCCATCTCGACAATGCTCAAGATGGCTTTTTCTTTTTCTTCGTCCAACGGTTCTTTCATATCAGCGATAATCAAGCCCGCAATGTATGCCCCTGCAAATCTTGTAAGTGCTGTCGCCTCACTGTTCGCAACGCCATCGACCACGATTTCTAGTGCAGATAGGGCGATGTCCCTTTGCTCGTAAACCTGATCCTTTCCAATTTGTTGTAATACAGCCATTTAGCCTCCTAACTGACGAAGCACTGTATATTAATACAGTGGTTTTTATCCCGCAATTTCAATGTGCGATTTTGTTATCTACATTTATCTTTATATAAGCGACTGCTATTCCATAACAATCGCATTGCATAATAAGAATTAATGAAATATCAAAATTTGATTTGAAGACGCTTTTGTTAACGACTCGTCATAGTTGGCATATCTTTCGCTCCTATAAGTCAAAGGAGACTAGTGAAGGAATCTGCATGACAAGTGAATTCAAAGGTTTAGATCCAATCGTTTCCTTTTTTGTAAAAGAACGATTACGAAAAAGAAAAACTCAGACGCAAATTGCAACTCAAACTGGTATTAAACTGACGACCTATCAACGTATCGAGCAAGGGAAACGCTCACCGGATTTTACAGAACTGCGCAAGCTGTATCGGTACCACCAACTCACGTTTGTGGATGTTGCCTTGGGGGAATTGAACAAAAGACCGATAGATGATCAGGAACTGCTTTCCGCGACTCAACTGGTGCCCAATCGAATTCGTCACGCATTGATTGAGTTGATTAAGTCCATCACGCAGAAAGAATAAAGCCCACCGGATTGGTGGGCTTGGTTTATGCTGCTTTAGAGATAGTTTTTGCCGTAACGTTAGCTTCTACTAATGCTTGCGCTACTGGTGGGCACACCGCATTCCCACACCTTGCGACCTGACTCGCTTTCGACAGCTTCTTGCCATCGCTACTGTGTGAAATCTGGTAATTCTCAGGGAACCCTTGAGCAGCAAATAATTCATGTGGTTCAAGCATACGCATACCAATATCGACTATCTGGTATTTTTCGCCTTTAACTGTGACTAGCCCAAACCTGTCTTTTGTCGTCACTGTTCCGATTGGACTATCACAAGACTCACCATAACTAGTGCCGTAATACTTCAATAAAAACGCTCTCACTTCACCAATATGAAAACCACCGGCAGAAATGGTATGCACGGGCTCATTAGTACCATGACCAATATTGGTTCCACGCATCTTGACCATATGACTTGTAACTAAAGCAAAGTGACCACCTTTGACTTGAGCACATATTGTTCTTAATGGCTCATTAGCCGGCATGTTTCTTTGACTCGATGCATTCGCACATTCAGTGACAAATGGAGTAGAACAACTCTCTGGTACGACAAACGGGGCATCAGAAGAAAAGACAAATTTATCAAGCCCTTTGGCTATGCGCTCCATTGTCTTTTCCGCTAATGGACGTTTGCGGTTAAAAATAGACTTAACAGGGATAGACCAATCAATAATATCTGCTGCAGAAGCGAAAGGCTTTAAACCACTCCCATCAGGGCCATGAGTTTTAGCCGGCCACTCGATTGGCTGACCATCATTTCTGGCTACCATAAAGAAACGTTTTCTCGTGGTAGGTGCGCCATAGTCGCAAGCATGAAGAACCTTGAAGTCTAGCGCGTAGCCTAAGCCGGTCTGTAATTTATCGTAATGTGGGAAATCATCACCAAGGGCTGTTTTAATTTCTTCCCATGCAGGGTGGCCTTCATTCAATCCGTCAGTTAATACTTTCACAAAAGCATCAAAGGTTTCGCCTTTTCGGTCTGGACATGGTTTGAATTTGCCACTTTCGGTTTCAACAACTGGCCCCCATGTCATGAACTCTTCAACGTTTTCTAACATCATCATACGAACTGGCACCATTGCCGCCCAACGGACAGCTACCCATGCCAGCCCACGAATATTCTTATCAACCGGACGGTTCCCTTTTGCCTTAGAAAAATGCTTACAGTCAGGTGAAAACCACGCAAGACCAACCGGACGACCTTCACATGCTTCAATTGGGTCAACATCCCAAACAGACTCACAATAATGCTTAGTTTCAGGGTGGTTAACTTTATGCATATCAATGGCTACAGGATCATGATTAATTGCAATGTCCACATGACGATTCAAGCCCAATTCCATTCCAGTAGAAGCACCGCCGCCACCTGCAAAATTATCTACAACGATTTCACCTGGTAGTATCATTTTTACTTTTCCTTACGCTAGCGGCCAATCGTCTTCCATCTCTGGGAAGAACGATAAGTCCGGTTGTTGATATTCTTTGTTTTCAGGTTGAGCAAATACGCTGTCCCAACCTTCGAAATTCATCCAACTGCGGTCTTCCGCAGGTATGCGAGTCACTTCAACCAGTTGCGCTGGGCGAATATTGCCGTGTTCGTCCAGCTCCGCAGGGCGGATTTGCAAACTTCTTTCACTGTCGACTCGAATTGAGCTGCCTTTTAGCAGCACTTCCACCGTCGATTCATCGAGAACCGATGGTTTATTGTTCATATGTCTCTCTGGTTCTAACAAACGGGATAGCTGATTGCTGACCTGTTCGTCTCGGGGCTCCGTACAGTTATTGACAGAACTCCGAGAGGTGCCGGAGGCACCAATTGCGGTCGCTGCGCTCCCTTGGGTGATCGCTTCAGCTTCTGCTTCTACCTTTGATTTCTTTTGAATTGTCCAAACCTTAGTGCGAGTTTTAACGACCGCTTCCGGTGTTTGGAAACCCTCTATCTTGCGTACGTCCTCACCGTGAGGAGACGCAAAAGGAAGAACTTGATATGAGTTTGTGATCAGCAAATCTTCGCGCTTAACGAATGGACCACCTTGCCCCATGATGTAGCCTTGCCAATTGCCATGGTCTGCCGCTTTCATCGTATCTACGATGCATGCTTCATCAGATTGGATTCGTGCCTGGTAGTTTTTGCCGATCACGTCCACCAACTCTTTATTGGTTAACAGGTGATCAGGTTTAACCGGACCAACTACATAGCGGTGCAACATGTAGTACATATCCAACAGGTCAGCGCGTTCTTGCATGAACACGTATTCCATAAAGGCTTTTTTGTTTTGGCTTGCGAAGCGGCGCAACTCGCGGTAAGTCGTAACCGGAGCACCACCAAAGAATTGGAACTGACGAATTGCCCAGCGGCTTTTCCAAGCGCTAACGTTCTTCGCCATGTCTTTCACAGATTTACCTGTTTCGTCGGACACTTCATCGTCCATGGCAAAACCGTCGATGTTCTTAGAGATGTATTTTGCGATGTAGCCCGTTGCAGTACCTTTCTCTGGGTCGATGTAACCAAAGTCGCAACGAGGGCGGTAATCCATAGGGCCAACGTAACTACCCTTACGAAATGGCTTTTGCTTTTCCTTCTCGTATTGCGGGTGCAGTTCGCCACGGTCTTCTAATGTTGCGTAACTAATAAAGATATCGCGCACTTCCATCACATCTTCTGGTTTAACCCAGATCAGCAAATGCCAGTGTGGTGTGCCATCGTGATGAGGCTCGGCAACACGAACGCCAAACCAACGGATTTCTTCACGACCTAACTTAGCGCGGATACGCTGCCAAACATTATTAAGGTACGACTGCGCCTCACGTGGGCTTGCGCCGTTCCAGTGGTCAATGAATCCGCCTTTCTTGTATGAGTTGTGGTATTTAGATGGCGTGGTTAGCGTTAGGAACAAACCTTGTAAACCAAGCTCGTTACCGATGTTTTCACAACCGCGACAACGCACCATCAACTCATGACGGCGAATGGCTGGGTTAGATACGCTTTTCAGAACCATTTCAGCAAGATCAGCTTTTTCTTCGTTTTCTTCGTCGAAGAGTTCACATTGCTTGATGTATTCCCAGTTGCGCTTTTGCTGCTCTTGATGCTCACGAACACAATCCCAAGACGCATAAGCCGATGCTTTTGAAGATACTTGCCCCATGGCAATCGCTAGGTGCTCACGCATAATTTTCCGCGCCTTCACCAAACGACCAAGCCACCACTTCTCGCTAATCATGCGAGAGATATCTTGCAGAGCAGACAACTCATTTTGCTTTTTGTATTTGCATGGTGGCTTAATGCCAAATTCGGAAGTGAAAGCAGCTAACTGGTGATAGCCCTCAACAACAGGGCAGAACGTTATGTCCTTTTCCTGTTCAGCTTCCGTAATGCTTGCCAACTTAGAAGAGATAATTTGGAAACGCGCATTCATGATTTTGCCAATCTTGAATGCCATCTCTTTGATTTCGTCCAGTTCCAATTCTGCCAAGATGCGGCTTTTCACTGGCTTGCGGTTTTTCTCCGCTTTGTCGAAATCAAAACGAAGTTGAGGTTTTGCGATCGCAGGATGTGCAGAAACAAAGTCGCTTTGTTCAGTGGTTTCAATTTCTTCACTGAGCAAAGCCACCTTTTGAGTGGTTGGTAATTTCTTGTAGCGAGTCATGACCATGCGAACACGTTCCGCTGCCGGATGCATTCTTTCACGCAAGAAGGTATTCGCTTTCTGCTGTGGGTTGCGAATGCCTCTTTTCTTGTCGCTGTCACTTAACTTAGCGGTGCAAGTTTTGATGTAGCGTTTAGCAAAGTACTTAACCAAGTAATCTGGCAAGTTTTCAAACTGCTTTTTGCACCATTCAAAATCACGTGGGTTAGCCTCGAACAGGTTACGTTCGATCACGCTCATGTCGTCAGGTTCTAGAGACTCATCAAAACGTCTTGCCCCAAAACAAGCATCTGCAATCGTTTTTGGCGGTTGCGGAAAAACGTGCATGCTTCCCCAACTTTGACAAGCCAGAGAAGCCGCACGTTTGTAATCATGGTCAAACCCGAACTTGTCTAAGCCCAGTAGCTCGATTTCTGTTGGTTCGATTAGGTGATTCACGCTTAAACTCTTACGCACCAACACTCAACGCCATTTGCCAAAGCGGATTGGTATAAGTTGGCTTCTTAATACCAACCATTTCGATTGGCTTCGCTTTAGATTTAGCGCGAAGCTTGCGAACTTTCTCCGCTCTCGCCTTGCTCTTTTTAATGTTGGTTACGGCTTCATCCAGTGAGCAACCTTCTCTCAAGTGCTTGTAAATGGTGGTGTGCGTGGTACCGATCGCATTGGCGATGTTCTCGATTCCTTTAATGCCTTTCCATTCATGCATTGGTGTACCACTGTTGTTCTCTCTACCATCAACAAAATGAACCGCTTCGCGAATCGTCTTGCCGTTACGAAGGCGTGACTTCAAAGTACCTAGAGGAATACCGAACGCTTTTGCGATCGCTGACTGACCTTTGTGACCGTCTAGTTCGTAGATGTAATCTTTTCTCATGCTGCCACCTTCACTGTTTTTGGCGTCCCACAACGTTGGCAATGAGTTTCTTTTGCTTTGAATGCTCTTTTGCACTCTTGGCATTGCTCAACACCAGTTGAAACGATATGGCTCAAGCCTTGAGGAATATCGAAGCGATTGCCGTTATCCCAGATAAACCATGCGTATTCACACGAATCTGAACCGCCTTTGACAAAGCGAGGGCGAGGAACAATAACTGGCGTTTTTCGTGGAAAACCGATTTCAAACCAAAACGGCAAACGGTCTTTCGAACCCAAATAGTTAACACGCTGCAGGTACGCCATTGTTCCGTCTGGTGCTAACTCACTTAGGCTCTTACGAATGAATTCTTCGGTTAGGGAGAAAGGCGGATTAGTGATAATCACATCCTGTTGACCAAACTCCGTGGTTAGGTAGTCAATGCCTTTCTCAATCTCTGCAAATGACTTTTGGCTTTGAGGAAGTGCGACCTTTTCGAAGATCGCACCCGTGCCGTAACAAGGCTCAAGAAACTTGTCTGTTGGACGAAACGTTAACTTTGATAGCAGAGCATCAACCACTTCTGATGGCGTTGGGTAAAGTTCGCGTTCGATTACTTTTCCGTTAGTAGAACTCATTACTTACCCCTTACATTTTGCTAGCGCGTTGTTGTAATGGTCAGAATCAACCCAAACAATCAACGCTGTTTTCTTGTTGTCCGCTAGGTCTGTAGCTCCTAGCCCCTCGGTTTTGAATTTGATAGTGGTTAGCCCTTTGTTGTACTGGGCTGAGTCCATGCATTGGTGCAATGCTTGAACGGTTACGTTCTCGTCACCAATTTCATTAAGTAATTGCGTTAGTGATGCCATATCAGATCGCCTCAACCGTTGGGTAGCCATGCAGTGGTTCACAGTCGCGCCACCACATTTGCATGGTTGCGTTTTGGCTAGTGCTTTTAGTACTTGCAGAGATAAAGAAAAGTGCGCGGATGGCTCCAAGCGCTTGGTGATGTGTTGGGCCGTCGGTTGATTGGTTGAATACAACAACCCAGTAAACCCACCATGCAGTGATGAAGTCTTCAAGGCACAAACCTTGTTCAGTGCCGTTTACGTTCACCAACATTGCTCGAGTAGAATCAAGCTCTAACATCACGCCTTGGCTTGATTCAACTGAGTTGAAAACACGGATAAATTGCTCGATTTTGCGAGAAGTAAAACCTTCGTGACGAAGACCAAACTCTAAGTCTTTGCGGTAGATAGTTAGGATGCTCATGCTTCCACCCCCGCTTTTGCTTCGGTTGCTTCACGAGCTTTAATGATCAGTTCGGTGAGTTGGCTTTCTATAGATAGGAGCTTTTCGAGTACATCTTCGTCATCCAACCACACATTTTCACTTATCAATCTAATGTGTGAATGCCCTTCTTGGTAACACGTATCAGCGGCGTTAGCGTGCACACTGAATTTGCTTACATGCCCAGAGAAACTAGTAAAGACATGAATCACATCCGCATTCGCCATTGCCAAAACATTAATAGCATGAACGATGTCATAAACTTCACGCTTTTTGATTGCTTCCAATACGCAACGTGCGTTGTCGGCAATTTGCTGTGCTGTATTTTCCGGTTGGTCAGAGAAATCCGCTTTAACGGTGACCATGTGCTTTGGAAGCAAACAACTTAGTGCATACACAAGGCTACGTTGGTTGCTCATTGTTAGGTCGTGCATTTGGCGAGATTGGCGAAGCATTTCAACAGCTTCGGTATGTAGTTCTTGTGCTTGTTTAAGTTCGGTATTCATCTTCTATGCTCCTACGCTAAGACGAAAAAAAGCCCCCTGTTACAGGGGCAAAGGCTGGCTTGCTGTCTAATGGGTACTACTGAATTGGTAATGCTTGAGGCGACGAACATCACCCAAGTCATTGTCGAAGCTGACAATCAAATCTTTTAGATACTGCATTCCGCTTCGAATCTTTTGCAGCTCCAAGTCGTTAAACGACTCAAAAGCGCGTTGGTAATCTCTTGCAGGCAAACCACCTGCAATAAGCACTAGGCCACGGCTTTTATCCGGTAGTGCGTCAAACATCTTTCTCAACTTGCAGCGAGTGGCCTCGCCAGTGAAAAGAGCCTTACAAGCTGCAATGCTTTCTGCGGCATTTGGTGTCTGCAACTGTCGCTCTTGTTTAATAGCTAACTGACTCACGTGGACTCCTTAGGTTAAACCTGGAATAGGTGCACCATTGGCAAGGAAATCTGTGCCCATTTGCATGAGAGGCTGAAAGCCTGTGGTGCGGTTTTCTAAATCATTGACGAACAAAACCAAGTTACCGATGGCAGCTTGTACCTTGGCGATGGTTTTGCGTTTTTGACTGCGAGGTAAACGGTCTGCACTGCACATGTGCATTGCATCGCTAGACAGCTCACCTGAATACTGGCTATTGAGCAGAATGCGCTCTAATAGGTTTTTCTCTTCACCTTCTTGTGGCAGTTGGACTGTCACCACACCGAGATCAGAAAAGAGTGTGTTCACAATGGTGTAATCACCGGATTCTTTACTCAGCAATGCCAAATCAACTGGGTCTAACTTGTGAGGCTGTTCTGGGTTCAGCTTGTTACGCAGCATTCTTCCTGTCAGCCCGATACTTGGTGCTAGCTTTTCCATATTGTGATTGACGGCGAAGTCGCTACATGCAGCATTGAAAGATTGCTGTTTGCGTTCGCGTAATCCGCACATGGCGATTTTATTGTCCATGGTCCACACTCTTACATGAAAGGTGGTACGAAAATGACGACCCAAGCAAACACATTTAGCCACAACGGGCAGTATGATTTGGTTGGGATTAGAGAAGAAAAGCGCATGGTCTATGCCGCCTTACCGATTGCTTTGCCTGATTTTGGCTCTAGAGCTTCCATCGCTTCACGAGCGGCAATTTCATGCATTGCAACCATATTAATCAGCGGCTTATCGCGAGGTTTATCTTTAGGCTTGATGATGATGCGACCTTCACTGATGTACTGACGGATGGTGCCAATCGGCAAACCTGTAACGCGTGAGTACTCTTCCAAAGTCACGTATGGGCTGATAGGTGGTATCTTGAAACTAAGCATGGTGATATCCTTGCGTTTATGTCTATATTCATCGGTTGTCATTTGCTTTGGTCGGCATGGCATCCGAAAACAACTAGATAATAGATCGTCATTTAACTTTCGTAAATAGTATTTTGACGATTTATTCGAATTTGAGTGATCTAGATCCATGAAAAAGAGTCTAATACCGCCCTTTGACTATATGAGGGGTTCTGATTTTACAAAGCGACTTAAGCTTTTGACAGGCTGCAATGATTTCCAAGAACTCAGCGAGTTACTTAACGTCCCGAAAACCACTTTTAGTACTTGGAACTCTCATGACCGGACATCGCATGAATTGATCGTTCGTTTGCATTTAGCACTTGGAATTCCAATCGAAGAACTGGCTCTAAACCCTGAAGATAGAGAGCGTGCTTCGGAGGTTCGTGAGTCTACTCAGCGATACATACCTCAAGAGCCATTAAAACAAGTAGCCCCATCTCAACGCTCTGTTGTGATTCTTCCTACGTACTGTTTAACGAATGGTCAGCTCATAGGTACTGGAGAAATTCCCTACCCTGTCAGAATGTTCAATAGCTGGAACCTTGACGAACCAAACACCATTGAGATTGAGACAAATGAGGCGCGGTACCTGGTAGATAAGCGCTTCACGGATGCCGTGAGTGGGTATTACTTAATTGACATGAGTGGGCGTATGTCCATCAACCATATTCAGCGCTTACCCACAAAACTTGCCGTTGTATTTGGTGACGCAACGGTTGAAGTTGCCGAAGAGGACATAAAGGTAGTTGGAAGAATTGCTGTAACGTTGAAAAAAGACTGATTTCATTAACTAGGAGATAAAGAATGGGTTTCGTTGGTTGGGGTTTAATTGGCTTAATTGCTCTGGCTTTCTACTGGGTTCGTAAAGCAAAGAAAACGATGAACGACCCAGTGAAGTTCCGCGAATATGTTACACAGAAAGGCTACAACGAGGAGCAACAAAAAGACTTCTGCAAGCGGTTGGGGATTGATTACGAAAAGGTCACGGCTAAAACAGAGCCTACTCCTTCATTTGAACCAACTCATAAAAGCAAGGCTACAGCTCCACTCTATGATGAATCTTTAGAGCAACTAACACCGCGAAGAATGAAAGCGCTATACAAACTTGCCAACCAGATTCTTGAAGATGAAGTGGTCGACTTAGCTGAATCGAAAAAGCTATTAGCTTGGTTCAACCGATACCCAGAATCTAAAGAAGACCCTAGAACGCAAAGACTTGCTGTTGTTGTCAAAGAGTACCTATCAGACAAAGTACTCGACCACGATGAAGCACTGCACTTGTTCAGTATGCTCACCGATTTCTGCGACGACTTCGAACAACAAGAACAAGAACTTAAAAAACCAAAAGTCACCGTTCCCCCAACGGCAAAGCGTATCAATATCGCAAAGGGTTCTGGATTCTCATTTGTAAACGACCTCACTTTGGGCAATGAGTACTTTATGAGCTATCGCGATGCCAGTGGCCAAGTGTCTGACCGTAACATCATTCTGACAAAGGTAGATTCAAACGCTAACGGCGATACTTACATCAAGGCTCATTGTTTGATGCGAGATGCTCTTCGTACATTCAGAGCGGATCGCATTACTGGATTGTGCTGCGTCGAAACTGGCGAAGCATTTGTTTGATAGGTAATACTTTTGACTGTTCGCAATCTTAAAGACGGAAGCAAAAAACCTTGGCTATGCGAGTGTTACCCGCAAGGTCGAAACGGTAAGCGCACCCGTAAACGCTTCGCCACCAAAGGCGAAGCCAATGCCTTTGAACTCCACCTCATGAAAGAGGTGGACGATAAACCTTGGCTTGGAGCAAAGCCCGATCACCGTCGCCTGTCTGACTTGGTTGCGCTTTGGTTTAAGTTACATGGAAAGAATCTAAAATCAGGTGACCATTCTCGCTTGCGTTTAGAAATGATGGTTGCCGATCTCGATAATCCAATCGCTGCTCATCTGAATTCACAACAACTGGCGTTGTACAGAGCTAACCGCTCGAACAAGGGGAGAGGCAAACAACACAAGGAATTGTCGATCGCCTCTAGTAATACGGACTTCGGCTTGCTGAAATCTGTGTTCAACAAGTTGATAAAGCTTGGTGAGTGGAAGCTACCTAATCCGGTGAATGGTATTGATGCCATCAAAAAGCCACAAACTGAATTGGCGTTCTTATCCGATCAGGAAATTCAGCACTTATTCGCAGTAGCAAGGCAGAGCCCAGTTGGTGACGAGATAATTAAGATATACAAGATTTGTTTATCAACAGGTGCGCGTGTTAGGGAAGCGATATTTCTGAAAGGCTCCAACTTAACGAAGTACCGAATCACGTATAGCAATACCAAAGGCAAACGCAACCGAACGGTGCCTATTTCGGAAGACTTATATAACCAGATTTATAAGCCAACCAATGATCGCCTTTTTACTTGCAGTTACAGAGTTGTGTACAAATGGCTTAGGGTAGCATTGCCACACTTACCGGAAGGGCAAGCAACTCACGTTCTACGCCATACCTTTGCAAGTCACTTTATGTCGAATGGCGGCAACATCCTTGTTCTAAAGGAAATCCTCGGCCATAAGATGATTGACCACACTATGATTTACGCCCATTTCTCACCAAGCCATTTGAGTGATGCGGTGCGCTTCAACCCTCTCGTAAACCTCAATATCTAGCCGCCACAAATGGCGACAAGATGGCGACAGCCGCCATTAAACATCGGTATTTATCGGCAACCATCAGAACGGGATACTTTTCAAACACTAGATATAGCAAGGGATTGCTAGGTTTTGCGAGGGTTATAGAAAGAGTGAAACATAATAAAGCTT
>NZ_JAHGAH010001619.1:0-675 GCF_030248475.1 Vibrio sp. D173a | reverse complement strand
TTGCTCAAGACTTTGATGCTTTGATTGTGCCGGGCGGTTTTGGCGCAGCGAAGAACTTAACCACCTTTGCCGTTGCTCAAGCAGATTGTCAAATCAATGAAGATGTTAAGACCGCATGTCTTTCTTTTGCACAAGCGAACAAACCGGCTGGCTACATGTGTATTGCGCCCGTGATCATTCCAATGGTTTACGCTTCTCAAGCAAAAGGCACAATCGGTAACGATGAAGGAACCGATAGCGCTTTCCAACAGTTAGGTGGTGAGCACCAAGAGTGCCCTGTGAATGATATTGTTATCGATGACCAGCACAACATTGTCTCTACACCTGCTTACATGTTGGCTGGCTCTATTTCAGAAGCCAACTCTGGTATCGAGCGTTTGGTAAAAGAGGTTGTCGGGAGAGCGTAACGACTAGCTGATTCACTCCTATATTGTTCCAAGCATTAAAAAAGCTCGACTTCAATTCAGAAGCCGAGCTTTTTAATATTCAGTCCAAAGACAATCTACCCGTGTGAGGTACGACCTACCGTGTCGTGACTCAACGCTTTATTCAGCTCAGACCCAACGTGACCCGGCGCTCTTGTTGCACCCGAGATCAGGCGGTACATCGCAGGGATAACAAAACAGCGTTACCAGCGTCGCAAAGCCCATACCGAAGAAGATAACCGTACCTACC
>NZ_JAHGAH010001618.1:0-559 GCF_030248475.1 Vibrio sp. D173a | reverse complement strand
ACTTACGTTAAAGAGAACAAGATCAATTACGACATCTATCAACAATCAAGCTTCCAAGAAAAATGGGCTCACTTAGATGTAGTGACTCACAGTGATGTACTCGCATTTGAGATAAAGCCATGTTCGCTCGCCATGTCTGAACATTTAGACATCGGTGAAGGTGAGATGGTGTTCTATGTAAAACGTGTTCGCCATATGGATAACAGCCCAATCACCGTTGAAGAAACTTGGCTACCAGTTAACTTATTCCCAGACCTTACCTATCAGGTAATGCAGAAGTCGAAATATGACTTCATCGAAAAAACAAAGGGAATGGTGATCGATCGCAGTGAACAAGAGCTGGTCCCGGTTCTACCACCAGCCGATGTGGCCGAACAACTCGGGATTGATCCAGCACAACCGATCATTGAAAAACGAACTCGTGGCTATTTGGCTGATGACACAGTATTTGAATACAGTCGTAACTACTTTACGTCCAACGATTACCGCTTCACACTAGTTGCGAAGAGACAGCGTCAAGCATAGTAAAGTTTGTCTTCTAAATAATGAGCTCTCGATC
>NZ_JAHGAH010001617.1:0-796 GCF_030248475.1 Vibrio sp. D173a | reverse complement strand
TCCCGGAATTCCCGGTACTTGACTAGAGCTCACGCCGGTTAAGCCCCAGTAATCTGCAAGCTGGCTCGGTTTAACCCCGAACTCAGCTTCGATAAAGGGCGTGTCTAACCAGCGATGTTGGAAATAATCGCGAATTTGTAGAGTAGGAGAGAGCAGCTGACAGTAGCCTTTATCGGTTGAGATAATGGTTACCGTTTGACCGCGGTCTGCTACTTTCTTGGCAAGCGTTGCAACCAAATCATCCGCTTCATCCCCATCGGATAACAGAGAGTCGATACCTAGATCCCACCAAGCTTGTTGAATGGCATCTAATCCAGCCATTAATGGCTCAGGCATTGGCTTACGGTTCTCTTTGTAGCTCGGTAGAATATCTGCGCGCCAGCCACGATCTTGTAGATGGTGATCAAACACAGCAATGATATGACTTGGTTTCGACTCTTTGATGATGTTATTTAGCGTTCGCGTAGTTGTGGTGATGGTTCTTGCTATATCGCTTGGATCCGGCTGTGCAGAGTGAACGCGACGGATGAGGTTAAGGGCATCGATAATAACAAGATGGATAGACATAAGTTTCCAATAACTAAGCAATAAATAAAGGGGCGGATGAACTCGCCCCTTATAGTAACGTATCGTTTAAGCAGTTGAAATGCTCTGTGCGGAATGGTCAGTCGTTGTTTTGTGCAATCTTATAACACGGTACGTAATCGGTGCCGCCCGGTAGCTTCATACGATGCTGCTCGACAAAGTCGTTGAGCAGTCTATCCATTTTCGCCATTAACGCTTTATCGCCATCAAT
>NZ_JAHGAH010001616.1:0-757 GCF_030248475.1 Vibrio sp. D173a | reverse complement strand
TTTTGTTGCCGAGTAAGTTCAGGGCAGCGGCGCTTAAAACAGTGATGTTTATTGCTGTGATGAGCGCTGCCGCCAGTGCTCAGGCTGTAGAACGAGTAACACTGGCGACGCAGATTTGGACGCCTTATCAAACCGTGGATGAAAATGGTGAGATAGGTGGCGTTGCCGTTAACCGAGTGAAGTGCGCGCTGCGCCGTATGGGGCATCCTTACGAGATTCGAGTGATGCGCTGGGACAAAGCACAGTTGATGGTGGAAACCGGCGAGATGCATGGTTTTTTCTCCGGTTCTGCTCACAGTCGACGCGCGAAATTCGCAACCGCGTCGGAGCCTCTTGTGTCGGAATACTTGGCGTGGTTCATCGCACCAAACATCTATGCCGACATAAATGACGAAACAACCAAGTTTAGTCTGCGATTTGGTGCTAAGTTTAATACAAACAAGTGGTTATCTTTAAAGCGAGATGGCTACAACGTTATCCGCAAGCCGCGTGATGCAGACTCACTGCTCCAAATGTTATGGAAAGGCGATTTGGACGTCGCTTATGAATATGAGCTTGTTTTTGAAGATTCATTGAAGAAAGCAGGTATACCGGTCGATTACTTTCAAAAAGTAAGGATCAAAAAACAAGATCTAATGGTTCACTTTTCTAATGACTTCTTACGTGAGTCCCCAGGATTCTTGGATAGATTTAATCGTTCTTTACGTAAGTGTTATTGAAGTAAGGGTAAGGGAATGCCATGAATATAAGTTTTCAG
>NZ_JAHGAH010001615.1:0-693 GCF_030248475.1 Vibrio sp. D173a | reverse complement strand
AAGATCTGATCTTGTTGACTAAACTTATCAGAGAGCCATTGTGTCCCCTGTAAGCGGTAATTCCCAAGAAGGTCGGCCTGATACCACTTCACCAACAAACGCTGGTCACTCAATTGGGCAGTAATGGTGAGTTGGGCCGAATGCAGCGAGAAAGCGAAGCGTTCAATGTGAGTCCCTTCACTCTCAGCTGGAGTTAAGAAAGACTCTGCCATATTAAGGTGCTCTACCTTGGGCTCGGCAACACTGTCTGGCTTGTAGAGCGGCGCACTAAATTGTGGAGAAAACAGGGAAATATCACCGAGCGCAGTGGCGAAGGCAAACCAGTTTTCTGATGGTGTATTTCGGGCGAAGGCAGATGGTTTAGTTTTGATCTGCTCCGAGAAATAAGAATCGGAGTTTTGTGCGTCTAAATCCCAGGATTGGACTTTCCCTGAGTTTTCAATAGTAACCGCATGCTGTCCGTACTCATCAACAGCAAGAGCAATCGGTTGAGTTACTGTTACAGACTTATTGACCTGATTAGTCTGAATATCTGCATCAGAGAAAATAGGAAGAATGACCATCGCAAGGTAAATAAAAATCAGGACCAAAGCCGCAAGAACACTTACTCCGCCGCATGTCACAGAAAAGCGGACAAGACGGTCTTTCAACCATCGTTTCTTGTCTTTCTCTTTCAGTGAAAATTGGCTAGGG
>NZ_JAHGAH010001614.1:0-600 GCF_030248475.1 Vibrio sp. D173a | reverse complement strand
CTGCCGCTGCAACGCCTTGAGCCACTGTCAGGGCGCTCATAGCAAGTACGGATTTAGTAAAGGTAGTCAAGGTAGAGTCCTCTTTTCATACTGAGTTTCGTTAAAAAGAAAGTACCAAAACGCAATTAACCTAGAGGACTACAGAGTATAATTTATGGTTAATTCGCTTAATCTACGTTTGACTGTCGAGAGGCTTGTCTTTGATACCGAAAGGAGGAGGACGCCGGTTTGTATTAATAAGTAATCGAAAATAAACATATTTTACGCAAGGAAATATGTTATTCTCTTGATACTACTAAAGGGGTGCTTTTTTGAGCATTGAAATGTATACGAGCAAAAGTACGATGCTTGTGTCAGTCACTTTCTGGCGAGTATGGAATCTAAAATGTTGTTGGAAGAAGTTGTAGAAATTATTGAGTTAACCGATTCAGACCATTTATCTCAAGCAATGGACCTGTTTAATGAGCATGGATTTGTTCATGCTGAGCAATTGCCTTTTATGAAGGTGGTGTTTGATACCGCCCCTGAGCATCTGGTTAAGAAGCTCTCTCAAGTTGGCTTTAAAGGCAAAGTTGAGATTGTGAAGGCAGAGGGTGCATC
>NZ_JAHGAH010001613.1:0-784 GCF_030248475.1 Vibrio sp. D173a | reverse complement strand
CATATTCGCTGCCATAGAAGCGCGGATGCCGTTGTTGGAATCTTCAAATGCCAGACATGATTCTGGTGCAACGCCAAGACGTTCTGCCGCTAATAGGTAGATCTCTGGGTGTGGCTTGCCATTCGTTACCTCACAGCCAGTGCTTAGAGAAGTGAAGTAAGAATCTAACCCTGCTAACTCAAGTTTCTTTTTGGCGATATCCAGTTGAGTTGAAGTCGCAACTGCAGCTGGAATGTTGTTTGACTTTAACCACTCTAAGAGTTCAATCACGCCCTCTTTCACTGGAATCGCCTGGTTTTTCACGATTGCACTGTAGCGAGTGCGCCACTCATTGTTGAGGGCTGGGTAGTCGAGGTCTTCACCGTAACCGTTACGAAAGATTTGCTCGATGGTTTTAGCATTGCAGCCGATGATGCCGAGGTAAACATCTTTTAGGAAAGGGACCCCTTGTGCTTGGCACGCTTCTTCGAATATCTGCATACACAGGCGCTCGGTATCGAGAAGTAGGCCATCCATATCAAAAATTGCTGCTTGGAATTTCATAGTTGCGGTTCTTGTACCATCGTCTTTGCTGAGGGTGGCTATTTTGACATACCCCAATAACTTAGGCGAGTTAAAGCTCTGTGAATAAACGTTCCAAACTATGATAACTCGACGTAAATGTTCCCTTAATGATCGAGAAAACTCATATGATTTAAGAGCAATGCATCTAAATGATTCAAAAGTTGAATTCGCTAGCAAGGTTGACCGTCATCATTCATTAGGCAAAGGCGAGATCGGTTGG
>NZ_JAHGAH010001612.1:0-689 GCF_030248475.1 Vibrio sp. D173a | reverse complement strand
GGATCAGGTTACAACGGCATCGACGGACAAAGAATCTCAAAGACAGGAAGCTTTAAGACAGGTTCAACAGCAAGGTGGTATGACGGCTGACGAGTAATGCTCGTCCAACGCAATCATTCACTTAGAGCCGTATCGCGCCCTACTTCCCTTGATGTAGGGCGTTCGTTTTTCATGTTCTTCAAACTCATCCGTTTTCCCCATCTCGGGAACTGCTCACGCTCCCTTTCTTCACTGCACACTATTCCCTCGATTTAGGTACGCTACAGATCACCCTGTCAACCTGTCGTCAAATCACTTTACTTCACGTTAAAAACCGTACCGAAGTGTGCATTTTTATGTTACTAATTTGTATTCCAACTCACGCCACTCGCGTTTTAACTCTCTGCAAAACTCTCATCTGCGGTGGACGTATAACAATAGGAATCCAGTAACAAATGGAATATTCAAAGTTAGGAAGCAGCCAAATTCCTGTTTCTCGTATCTGCCTTGGAAGCATGACATGGGGCCTGCAAAATACTCAACAGCAAGCCGACCAACAGATCGAGTACGCCCTTAGTCAAGGGATCAACTTTATTGATACCGCTGAAATGTACGCGGTTCCGCCTTCTCCTGAAACTTACGGCAAAACAGAAGAGATTATTGGCGACTGGTTATCACGCAACCCACAGCGCCGCAGTCAACTTATCATT
>NZ_JAHGAH010001611.1:0-638 GCF_030248475.1 Vibrio sp. D173a | reverse complement strand
GGTTGATCACCGTCCCCTCAATAATTTTAAGACTGTTATGAATTCAACAACTGCAACGCCCTCACCGTCTCTAAGCAGGCAACTCTTTACTATGACCTGGCCAATGCTGTTCGGCGTGCTTTCATTGATGAGTTTTCAACTTGTCGACAGTGCTTTTATTGGTCAATTGGGCGTATTGCCACTGGCGGCTCAAGGTTTCACCCTGCCAATTCAGATGATCATCATTGGGATTCAAGTCGGACTTGGTATCGCGACCACGGCGGTCATTGCTCGTGCTATCGGAGCAAAGAAGACGCGTTATGCTAAGCAACTGGGTGGCTTGGTGGTTGCAATGGGCGGTGTGGGCGTAGCACTGTTTTCGGTGATCATTTACCTGCTGCGTGGCCCAATTTTGCAATTGTTGGACGCCCCTGAATCGGTTTTTCCAATCATTGATTCTTACTGGATCTACTGGGTAATCAGCTCTTGGACAGGTGCGATGCTGTATTTCTTCTACAGCGTATGTCGCGCCAATGGCAATACCATGCTGCCGGGCACCATGATGATCGCCACCAGCTTGATTAACTTGATCCTCGATCCGATCTTCATTTTCACCTTAGACCTAGGCATCAATGGTGCCGCGATTGCTACCATTCTCG
>NZ_JAHGAH010001610.1:0-766 GCF_030248475.1 Vibrio sp. D173a | reverse complement strand
CATTCTTAGTCTTACATTTTGCAACGATCCACGGGATTGAGAGCGTCTATACTTGGTACAACTAAGTGAATCAAACGATTAGCGGTAGATTTTTTCATCAACTGCCTAAATCCCTAACGATCCTTGGTTGTTATTAGGTGAGCAAAGCAGGATAATATTGGGATCGGAATTTTAAGAATTAATCCATTATGACCGAATACCTTTTGTTGTTGGTTGGCACTGTGCTGGTCAACAACTTTGTGCTAGTTAAATTTTTAGGGCTGTGTCCTTTAATGGGCGTTTCCAAAAAACTGGAGACGGCAATTGGCATGGGCTTAGCAACGACGTTTGTGTTAACACTGGCGTCGGTTTGCTCGTACCTTGTAGAAAACTACATCCTTGCTCCATTAGGCATCGAGTACCTCAGGACCATGAGCTTCATCTTAGTGATCGCGGTTGTGGTTCTATTTACTGAGATGGTTGTGCACAAAACCAGTCCAACGCTATACCGACTTCTGGGCATCTTCCTGCCGCTGATCACAACCAACTGTGCGGTATTAGGTGTGGCACTTCTTAACATCAACGAGAATCACAACTTTATCCAATCGATCGTTTACGGTTTCGGTGCATCGATTGGTTTCTCTTTGGTATTGATCCTATTCGCCGCTATGCGTGAACGCATCACCGTGGCAGATGTACCAATGCCATTCAAAGGTGCGTCGATTGCGATGATCACTGCAGGCTTAATGTCACTGGTACTCATGGTTACTTCACCAATCCTGTAAAG
>NZ_JAHGAH010000161.1:0-12508 GCF_030248475.1 Vibrio sp. D173a | reverse complement strand
GATTCCTAAAGCGAAGCGTTCCCGACTCTCCAAGCGCAGCGTTCTTTTCTTCCAATAAAAAAACCGCTGACAAGTCAGCGGTTTTTATCATTCAACGTTCAAGAAAAATTACTTTTTCTTTTTCACTGCTTTTTTGTTTGGAAGGTCAGTGATTGAGCCTTCAAATACTTCAGCAGCTAGACCCACAGACTCGTGTAGAGTTGGGTGAGCGTGGATAGTTAGTGCGATATCTTCTGCATCACAACCCATCTCGATAGCTAGACCGATTTCACCAAGCAGTTCACCACCGTTAGTACCAACGATAGCACCACCGATTACGCGGTGAGTCTCTTTATCAAAGATAAGCTTAGTCATACCGTCTGCACAGTCAGATGCGATTGCACGACCTGATGCTGCCCATGGGAATGTTGCCACTTCGTAGTTGATGCCTTCTGCTTTCGCTTCTTTCTCAGTCTTACCAACCCATGCCACTTCTGGCTCAGTGTAAGCGATTGAAGGAATAACTTTAGGATCGAAGTAGTGTTTCTTACCAGAGATAACTTCTGCCGCTACGTGGCCTTCATGCACGCCTTTGTGAGCAAGCATTGGTTGGCCAACTACGTCGCCGATCGCGTGAATGTGAGGAACGTTAGTGCGCATTTGCTTATCAACATTGATAAAGCCACGCTCGTCTACTTCGATACCCGCTTTTTCAGCATCGATAAGTGCACCGTTTGGAACACGACCGATAGCAACAAGAACGGCATCGTAACGCTCTGCTTCAGCAGGTGCTTTTTTGCCTTCCATTGAAACATAGATACCGTCTTCTTTCGCTTCAACTGCTGTAACTTTAGTTTCAAGCATTAGCTTGAACTTGTCTTTGATACGCTTAGTGAAGACTTTAACGATGTCTTTATCCGCAGCAGGGATAACTTGGTCAAACATCTCTACTACGTCTACTTTAGAACCTAGAGAGTGGTAAACCGTACCCATTTCTAGACCGATGATACCACCGCCCATGATAAGCAGCTTTTCTGGTACTTCTTTTAGCTCTAGCGCATCCGTTGAATCCCAAATACGTGGGTCTTCGTGCGGGATGAATGGCAGTTTGATTGGGCGAGAACCCGCAGCAATGATAGCGTTGTCGAAGTTAACCGTTGTTGACTCGCCTTCGCCTTCTACAAGGATAGAGTTAGGGCTTGTGAACTTACCGTAGCCATTTACTACAGTAACGTTACGCATCTTAGCCATACCGCCAAGGCCGCCAGTCAGTTGGTTTACAACTTTCTCTTTCCAGATACGGATTTTGCTGATGTCAGTTTGTGGTTCACCAAACACAACACCATGTTCAGCCATCGCTTTCGCTTCTTCGATAACTTTAGAAACGTGAAGAAGTGCTTTAGATGGAATACAACCAACGTTTAGACATACACCGCCAAGAGTGCTGTAACGTTCAACTAGTACTGTTTCTAGACCTAGATCCGCACAACGGAATGCAGCTGAGTAACCAGCAGGACCAGAACCAAGTACAACAACTTGGGCTTTAATTTCTTTGCTCATTGTGACCTCTTGTAGTCATTATCCCTAACAGGCTGAGTAGATGTTCTTAAATTATTAGGCTTTCAAACGGTCGATATTTTACAGAGATGTTAACAGTGTGAAAGCAGCTTTAAGTTAGCCTGTGAGCTAGACAACAATTCATCTTTCAGTTTCTGAACGATGGAAGAAATTGTCGTCTAAAAATAGTCTTTTATATAAAGAATTAAGGTGACCCGAAAGCCACCTTAACTATTACTTTCTCAATTACAGTACTAGGCGACGAATGTCTGATAGTGCACCGTTTAGGAAAGTAATGAAGCGTGCACCTTCTGCACCATCGATCACACGGTGGTCGTATGATAGAGACAGTGGAAGTTGTAGGCGTGGTTCGAATTCTTTACCGTTCCACACTGGCTTCATTTCAGATTTAGATACACCTAGGATACCAACTTCTGGCGCGTTTACGATTGGTGTAAACGCTGTACCGCCGATACCACCAAGGCTAGAGATTGTGAAACAACCGCCTTGCATGTCAGCTGCTGTTAGCTTGCCTGCACGTGCTTTCTTAGAAACTGCCATTAGCTCTTCAGATAGCTCGTAGATGCCTTTCTTGTTCACGTCTTTAAATACAGGAACAACAAGACCGTTTGGCGTATCTACTGCAATACCTACGTTCACGTACTTCTTAAGAATGATGCTTTCGCCATCTTCAGAAAGTGAAGAGTTGAACGCAGGGAACGCTTCAAGTGCTTTAGCAACAGCTTTCATGATGAACACAAGAGGAGTGATCTTCATGCCAGTGTCTTTCTTAGCTTCGATTGCGTTCTGCTCTTTACGGAATGCTTCTAGCTCAGTGATGTCAGCGTTGTCCCACTGTGTAACGTGAGGGATCATTACCCAGTTACGGTGTAGGTTTGCACCAGAGATCTTCTTGATCTTAGAAAGCTTCTGAACTTCAGTTTCGCCGAACTTGCTGAAGTCAACTTTTGGCCAAGGTAGTAGGCCAAGCGCTGCGCCATCGCCTTTGCCAGATGCTGCCGCACCTGCGCCAGACTCAAGACGCTTAAGTGCATCTTTAACGTAAGCTTGAACGTCTTCTTTTAGGATACGGCTCTTACGACCAGTACCTTTAACCTTAGATAGGTTAACGCCGAATTCACGAGCAAGACGACGAACAACTGGAGATGCGTGTGCGTAGTCGTTGTTCTCTTGGAAATCGTTCGCTGCAGGTGCCGCTTCAGCTTTTGCTGCTGGAGCAGGAGCCGCCGCAGGTGCTGCTGCTTGTGCAGGTGCTGCAACAGGAGCTGGAGCTGCGCCAGCTACTTCGAATACCATGATTAGAGAGCCAGTCGTTACTTTATCACCCGCTGCAATCTTGATTTCTTTAACAGTACCAGCGAATGGTGCAGGAACTTCCATAGAAGCTTTGTCGCCTTCAACAGTGATTAGAGATTGCTCTTCTTCTACTGTGTCGCCAACCGCTACCATTACTTCAGTAACTTCAACTTCGTCACCGCCTATATCTGGAACATTCACTTCTTTGTCAGCTGCTGCCGCTGGAGCCGCCGCAGGTGCCGCTGGAGCTTCTACTGCTGCTGGAGCCGCTGCTGCGCCTGAACCTGCAGTTTCGAATACCATGATTAGAGAACCCGTTGTTACTTTATCGCCAGCAGCAACTTTGATCTCTTTTAGCGTACCAGCGAATGGTGCTGGAACTTCCATTGATGCTTTGTCGCCTTCAACCGTTAGAAGAGATTGCTCTTCTTCGATGCTGTCGCCAACTGCAACCATGATTTCCGTAACTTCTACTTCGTCGCCACCGATATCAGGAACGTGAACTTCTTTAAGCTCTGCCGCTGCTGCTGGAGCTGCCGCTGCTGCTGGAGCTGCTACTGGGGCCGCTTCTGCTGCAGGAGCAGGTGCAGCAGCTGCTGCACCCTCGGCTTCGAAAATCATGATTAGAGAACCAGTCGTAACAGAATCACCTTCCGCTACTTTGATTTCTTTAACGATACCTGCTTGAGACGCTGGAACTTCCATAGAAGCTTTGTCGCCTTCAACAGTGATCAGAGACTGTTCTTCTTCAACCTTGTCGCCAACGCTTACAAGAATTTCAGTAACTTCAACCTCATCCGCACCGATGTCAGGTACATTAATTTCGATTGCCATTGCTTATTTACCTTCTAGTTAAGCGCTGTATTAAGCGTATTGTGGGTTAGTTTTTTCAGTGTCGATGTTGAACTTAGCAATCGCTTCAACGACTACTGATTTCTCAACATCACCACGTTTCGCTAGCTCAGTAAGAGCTGCAACTACTACGTAGCCTGCGTTAACTTCGAAGTGACGACGTAGGTTCTCACGGCTGTCAGAACGGCCGTAACCATCAGTACCAAGTACTTTATAAGACTCAGAAGGCATGAACGCACGAACTTGCTCAGAGTAGTTCTTCATGTAGTCAGTCGCTGCGATAGCTGGCTCAGTACCCATTACTTGTGCAATGTAAGGTACTTTCGCTTCTGCTTCTGGGTGAAGCATGTTGTAACGCTCTACGTCTTGACCGTCACGAGTTAGCTCGTTGAACGATGTTACAGAGAACACGTCAGATGCGATGCCGTACTCTTCGCTTAGGATAGTCGCTGCTTTACGTACTTCGTTCATGATAGTACCAGAGCCCATTAGCTGAACTTTAGACTTGTCACCAGCGTAAGACTCAAGCTTGTAGATACCCTTACGGATGCCTTCTTCAGCGCCTTCTGGCATTGCTGGCATTGCGTAGTTTTCGTTCATTACAGTTAGGTAGTAGAACACGTTCTCTTGGTTATCACCGTACATGCGACGAATACCGTCTTGCATGATTACTGCAACTTCGTAAGCGAATGTTGGATCGTAAGAGATACAGTTAGGAACCGTGTTCGCCATGATGTGCGAGTGACCATCTTCGTGCTGTAGACCTTCACCGTTTAGTGTTGTACGACCTGCAGTAGCACCTAGTAGGAAACCACGAGCTTGTTGGTCACCAGCCATCCACGCCATGTCGCCAACACGTTGGAAACCGAACATAGAGTAGTAGATGTAGAATGGGATCATTGGTAGATCGTTTGTGCTGTAAGAAGTCGCAGCAGCAACCCAAGATGCCATTGAACCTAGCTCGTTGATACCTTCTTGTAGTACCTGACCTGATGTTGCTTCTTTGTAGTAAGAAACGATGCCCTTATCTTCTGGTGTGTATTCCTGACCGTGCGGGTTGTAGATACCGATCTGACGGAATAGACCTTCCATACCGAACGTACGAGCTTCATCACAGATGATAGGAACAATGTTCTTACCAATGTTCTTATTCTTAAGCAGGATGTTAAGAGTGCGAACGTAAGCCATTGTTGTAGAGATATCACGCTTTTGCTCACCAAGTAGCGGTGCGAACTCTTCTAGCTCAGGTGTTTTGAATTCTTGAGTGAACTTAGGTAGACGCTGTGGCGTGTAACCTTTTAGTTCTTTACGACGAGCGTGTAAGTATTCGTACTCCGCTGTACCTTCTTCAAGCTTCAGGTATGGAAGTTCTTTCACTGCTTCGTCAGTTAGGATGTCTTGAAGACCTAGACGATCACGTAGGTGTAGTACGTGAGTCATGTCCATCTTCTTAACTTGGTGCGCGATGTTCTTACCTTCAGCCGCTTCACCCATGCCGTAACCTTTAACAGTCTTCGCTAGGATTACTGTTGGACGACCTTTAGTTTCTGCTGCGTTCTTGTAAGCTGCGTACAGCTTAGAAGACTCGTGACCACCACGCTTAAGTGCGAAGATTTCGTCGTCAGTCATGTCTGCAACTAGTGCAGCTGTCTCTGGGTACTTACCAAAGAAGTGTTCACGTACGTAAGCACCATCTTTAGATTTAAATGTTTGGTAGTCACCATCTACAGTTTCGTTCATCAGCTGTAGAAGCTTACCTGTTGTATCTTTAGCAAGTAGAGCATCCCAGTTGCTACCCCAGATAACTTTAACAACATTCCAGCCAGCGCCTTTAAATAGACCTTCTAGCTCTTGGATGATGCTACCGTTACCCATTACAGGGCCGTCTAGACGCTGTAGGTTACAGTTGATTAGGAATGTTAGGTTGTCCAGTTTCTCACGCGCAGCGAAAGATAGAGAACCACGTGATTCTGGCTCATCCATCTCACCGTCACCTAGGAACGCGTATACACGCTGTGCAGACGTGTCTTTTAGACCACGACCGTCTAGGTACTTAAGGAAACGCGCTTGGTAGATCGCAGAAATTGGACCAAGACCCATAGATACTGTTGGGAACTGCCAGAACTCAGGCATCAGTTTAGGGTGCGGGTATGATGGGATACCTTTACCGTCTACTTCTTGACGGAAGTTGTCTAGCTGCTCTTCAGTTAGACGACCTTCAACGAATGCGCGAGAGTAGATACCCGGTGAGATGTGACCTTGGTAGTAAACTAGATCGCCACCGTCCGTCTCGTTTGGAGCACGGAAGAAGTGGTTGAAACAAACTTCATAGAACGCTGCTGCTGACTGGTAAGAAGCCATGTGACCACCAAGGTCTAGGTCTTTCTTAGAAGCACGCAATACGATCATGATTGCGTTCCAGCGAATAATCGAACGAATACGACGCTCAAGAGTTACATCACCAGGGTAAGCTGGTTCTTGTGCTGCTGGAATAGTGTTGATGTAGTTTGTGTTGATGCCAGTTGGCATATCAACGCCGTCTAGACGTGCTTTTTCTAGAACGGTTTCTAGTAGAAACTGTGCACGTTCTACACCTTCTTCACGAACAACGGATTCAAGGGCTTGTAGCCAATCTTGAGTTTCCAGTGCATCTACGTCATGCTTCATGTCAGACATGGCGATCTATCCTTCTGTTGGTTGGATCTACTTATTTAAGTAAGCGGTTCTTGTATTAAGAATCGTTACCTTGCTGAATTCGACGCAGAGAACGCTCTCGTCGAGACTCTTCTCGAGTCAAATCCAACAATGTTTCTTCAATATAAGCTAAATGTGAGTGAGACATTTCACGTGCCTTTTCAGGCTGACCAGAAACAATCGCATCCACGATATTAGCTCTGTGTTTACTTACTTTATCGACCACTTCATCGCGGCGATGTAAGAGCTTTAGATTCTGTAGAACATTTTGCTCAAGCAAAGGGGCAAGGCTACGAACGATATGAAGTAACACAACATTGTGTGCTGCTTCTGTTAGAGCAATAAGGAACTGCATAACTGCCGCCGCTTCTGCTTCAACGTTGTCGCCTTTTTGCTCTTCACTGATTTGATTCAAGCATGCTTGAATACGAGCAAAATCTTCATCGGTACCACGCAATGCTGCAAAGTACGCGGAAATACCTTCCATCGCATGGCGCGACTCAAGCAGGTCTAACTGCGTTTCGGAGTGAGATGACAATAGGTTCAACAAAGGGTCTGAGAAACTCTTCCAGATGTTTTCGCTAACGAATGTGCCACCGCCTTGACGACGAGTAAGCAGACGTTTTGCTTCTAAACGCTGAATGGCTTCACGGACAGATGGACGAGACACATCGAACTGCTTAGCGAGTTCGCGCTCTGGTGGCAATTGTTGCCCCGGAGAGAGTGTTCCTTCCACAATCAACCTTTCTAGCTCTTGTTCAATAACATCAGAGAGCTTTGGCTGACGAATCCTTTGATAAGCCATAATTTATTGTTCTTCTACTCTTGCAGGTAATTGGTAATACCAATTTTAAGTTGGTGCAGAAATTAACATAATTAAAACGTCACTGTCCAGCCAAAAGTTGACCTAAATCATAGAACGGACTTGCAGCCAACACTTTGATAACAATCGACCATTAAAACAGCAATAAAATTGGTATGACCAATTACATAAACAAAACAGATGGGAAGTCTGCGTGCTAGTAAATTTGATCAACAAAAACAAAAAATGACAAAATTATCTGTGCAGTTATGCACCACTAGCCGTTTTAAACCTTCAAAATGTAGTTAACTTTTAACAAGCGCTCATATTTCTTGTATCAAAAAAAGGCATAACTGAGTGTATGCCTTATTTATTTCTGTTTTTTGAATTTACACTTTCGCTACAAGTTAGCTTTGTAATTGCTGTCTGTATTTGACCCAGTCAAAGCTTAGACCAGGATCCGCTTTTCTCAAGGGAGCAATGTACTGATGCCCTGTAATTCGAGGTAAAGTGATTTTCGGGTAGGTCTGCATGACCGCATGGGTCAAAGCAGTAAGTGATTGATATTGTTCTTCTGTATAGGCAACAAACTCAGTCCCTTCGAGCTCAACACCAATGGAATAATCATTGCAACGTTCACGACCAGCAAAGCTAGACTGCCCTGCATGCCATGCCCTATCAAGAAAAGAAACAAACTGGACTATTTCGCCATTACGCTTTATTAAACAATGTGCCGAAACGCCCATTTTGTGAATTACCTCAAAAAACGGATGGGCGTTGGGATCGAGGTTACCCGTGAAAAAGTCTTCTATATAAGAGCCACCAAACTGCCCCGGCGGTAAACTGATGTTGTGTACCACTAGCAGAGAGATGTCATTTTTATCAGAACGAGCATCAAAAAATGGTGATGGGACGTGCATAGCCTCCGTCAACCAACCATTCTCGATTTTTAGGCACATATCAACCTCTCTACTTTGCAAATTAACTGCTGAAATTATTGACACCGGAGAGTATCATTCGTTGCCATCTCCCTTTCAAGACAAGATTTGCGATGAAGAACACACACAACAGCCAAGAACGCCTAGAATACCTTAAGCAACAGCTTCCATTAGAAATCACTCGCGCCGTAGCCGATACCCTAAAAGAAGATCTAGGTGGAGTATTGGATGCCGACAAAGATATCACCGCATCGCTTATCCCTGTTGACGCTGTTAACACAGCAACCATCATCACCCGTGAACACGGTGTGTTTTGTGGTCAAGCATGGGCAGATGAAGTATTCAAACAACTCGGTGGCAAAGTGACCATCGAGTGGCATGTCAAAGACGGTGACAAAGTTGAGCCTAACCAAACGCTTTGCACACTGACGGGCCCTGCTCGTGATTTGCTCACTGGCGAGCGCAACGCAATGAACTTTATTCAAACCCTTTCTGGTTGTGCGACCATCACTGCTGAATACGCAGAAAAAATTGCTCACACTGAGTGTCGTCTATTAGATACACGCAAGACCATTCCAGGTCTGCGTAGTGCCTTGAAATATGCCGTAGCATGCGGTGGTGGCTTTAACCATCGTATCGGTGTGTTCGATGCCTACCTTATTAAAGAAAACCACATCATCGCTTGTGGCGGTATCACTCAAGCGATTACCACCGCAAAACAGTTGAACCCAGGTAAGCCAGTTGAAGTAGAAACGGAAAGCTTGGATGAACTAAAAGCAGCGATCGAAGCGGGCGCCGACATCATTATGTTAGACAACTTCACCAAAGATATGATGCGTGAAGCAGTTGCCATCAATGCTGGCCGTGCTGCGCTAGAAAACTCTGGTAATGTAACCTTAGAGACTATCGCTGAATACGCAGAAACGGGCGTAGATTATATATCAGTAGGCGCTTTGACTAAGCACCTAAAAGCGATGGATCTTTCGATGCGCTTCAAGTAAACCAGTGTGAACAAACACAATTAACTCTCTTAATCTCATAGAGTTACACCTATCAAAAATCCAATAAAGAGCCATATGGCTCTTTATTTTTATCTGTTTAAAAAATAACACCACTCGCAAAACCTTGCACACAATATGCAACCAGAGTGCAAAGATCTTTATCTCACTCGAGAGCCACTTCGTTTCCAGTTTCCACTTGTTTCGACTCTTTTTACTCTTCTGCCCATGCATAAGCATTAACTAAATTTATCTTAAGGAAAGAAGATGAAAACGAATAAACAGAAGAAGCAGCAAGGTTTTACGCTGATTGAATTGATGATTGTGGTGGCGATTATTGGTGTCTTGTCTGCAGTAGCTATCCCTGCTTACAAAAACTATGTAAAAAAATCTGAAGCTGCTGCAGGAATGGGGACAGTACGTGCTCTTTTAACTAATATCGATATGTACATTCAGGAAAATGGAGAATTTCCCGCGACTAATAACCTTGCAGATCTTGGAGCCTCTGCTGGTATGAATACTCTTGGCACAATCGCATTAACCCAAGATGGAAGCGTCTCAGAGGCAGGAAGCGTTGCATTTAACTTTGGTACCAACGCAACACTCAACAGTACAAACATCACATATACTCGAAGTGCCTCAGGCTGGTCTTGTAATAACACTACAGGACAAACCATTAAAAGCTGTAACTAAAAAATAGTGCTAACCAACCTCTCAACGGTTCTTCGCCAAGCAGGAATACTGACTTTTTCCCAAGAGGAATCGTTACTTGAGCAAGCAAAAGCTTCTGGCATTTCGATGCCAGAGGCTTTGCTCAGTTCTGGCTTTTTCCAATCTCACGAATTGACAGAACACCTAAGCTCAGTATTCGGGCTTTCTTGCACTTCTCTTAACCAATACGAATACGCTTCGCTATGCCAAACGCTTGGCTTACGCGATCTCATCACTCGCCATAACGCTTTACCGCTTAACCGCACCTCTTCAACTTTGATTCTCGCGGTAGCAGATCCAACCAACCTTCAAGCCGAAGATGACTTTCGTTTTGCGACAGGCTTGCAAGTCGAGCTTGTCCTCGCTGACTTTCGTGAGCTAACAGCAGCCATTCGACGTTTATATGGCCGATCGCTTGGGCAAGAAAAATCCGGTCTTAAAGAAATCAACCAAGATGAACTGGCGGGTTTGGTTGATATTGGTGAGGATGAAATTGAGAACATCGAAGATCTCAGCCAAGATGAATCGCCGGTCAGTCGCTATATCAACCAAATTTTACTCGATGCTGTCCGTAAAGGGGCTTCAGATATTCATTTCGAACCCTACGAAAACATGTATCGAGTCCGTTTACGCTGCGATGGCATCTTGATTGAAATTCAACAGCCACCTAGCCACTTAAGCCGTCGACTTTCCGCACGTATAAAAATCCTATCTAAACTCGATATTGCTGAGCGCCGTTTGCCACAGGATGGGCGAATCAAGCTCAAATTAAACCAAGACACTGCAATTGATATGCGTGTCTCCACACTACCAACTCTTTTTGGGGAAAAGATTGTTCTGCGTTTGCTCGACAGCAGTTCTGCAGCATTAGATATCAATAAGCTAGGTTATAGCGACTCACAGAAACAACTTTATTTGGATGCCCTGCGCCGTCCGCAAGGTATGATCCTGATGACAGGCCCAACAGGTAGCGGTAAAACGGTCTCGCTCTATACTGGATTGAGTATTCTTAATAAGCCAGAGATCAATATCTCAACCGCTGAAGATCCCGTTGAGATTAACCTGCCCGGCATTAACCAAGTTCAAGTTCAGCCAAAGATCGGCTTTGGTTTTGCAGAAGCGCTCCGCTCTTTCTTACGTCAAGACCCTGATGTCGTCATGGTGGGCGAGATCCGAGATCTCGACACAGCAGAAATCGCGATCAAAGCATCACAGACTGGCCACTTAGTTCTCTCCACTTTACACACAAACTCAGCTGCCGAGACTGTTATTCGCTTGTCTAATATGGGCGTAGAAAGCTTTAACCTCGCCTCTTCTCTCAGTTTGATCATCGCCCAGCGTTTGGCTAGAAAACTTTGTCCATATTGTAGACAACCTCAAGAGCCAAACAACCAACTTCAACATATTGGAATCACCAGCACCGAACAGATCTTTCAAGCTAATCCCGACGGTTGTAACGAGTGTACCCATGGTTATTCAGGGCGAACCGGCATTTACGAAGTGATGAAGTTTGATGAATCCCTTTCAGAAGCACTCATCAAAGGCGCCTCGGTACACGAATTAGAAAAACTCGCCATTGCCAATGGTATGCAAACCTTACAAATGTCTGGCATCGAAAAACTCAAACAAGGCATTACCAGCTTCAGCGAATTGCAGCGCGTTCTCTACTTCTAACATTTATAAGAATTATTAGGCAGTCACTCAGTTTATGAAAACCATCGCTCCTCAACTCAAGAACTACCGTTGGAAAGGCATTAATAGCTCGGGTAAAAAAACCTCTGGAAACGTGCTCGCCATGACCGAAATAGAGGTAAGAGAGCGCCTCGATGCTCAACACATTAAGATAAAGAAACTGAAGAAAGGCAGCATTTCTTTTATCACCAAGATCAGTCATCGCGTCAAAGGCAAAGACATCACGATATTTACTCGCCAAATTGCCACTATGCTAATGACGGGCGTACCGATTGTTCAGGCACTTAAGTTGGTTTCAGAGAACCACAAAAAAGCCGAGATGAAATCGATTCTGATGAGTGTCACACGAGCGGTAGAGGCAGGGACACCGATGTCGAAAGCCATGCGCACTGCCAGTACACATTTTGATCCGCTTTATACAGACCTAATCGCGACTGGTGAGCAGTCCGGTAACCTATCTCAAGTCTTTGAGCGTTTGGCAACTTATCGAGAAAAGAGCGAGCAGTTGCGCGCAAAAGTGATTAAAGCGCTCATTTACCCAGCGATGGTGGTTTTAGTAGCGCTTGGGGTTTCCTATTTAATGCTGACTAGAGTTATCCCTGAGTTTGAAAAGATGTTTACAGGTTTTGGAGCCGACTTACCCGCCTTTACTCAAATGGTACTCAACCTCTCTGCTTGGACCCAAAACTGGGGCCCTTTTATAGGACTGAGTTTTGTGAGTCTGCTCATTTCCGGCAAAATAATGTCGCAACGATCCGATTCATTTCGCCTTTTAGCTGCGCGTTCGAGTTTAAGAGTCCCTATCTTGGCTGTCTCTTGATCACAAGTCTAGTGATCAAGAGACATTGCGAGTTCGTAGCCCTCAAGGATGGTTTGTAGTTTAAACCATCCTTCCCAAAGCACCTTTATTGAAGCTCTACCCGTCCTTTTGGTATCTTTCCAACCGCCTAATTTAGCGAGATTTTTGT
>NZ_JAHGAH010001609.1:0-742 GCF_030248475.1 Vibrio sp. D173a | reverse complement strand
ATTTTTGTCGAAAATTTTTAACTTCCTGTAGATACGATTCCATTGAGTTCTCCAACTAGCCTCTGTACAGCAAACCTAAAGCAACAAAAAATAAACAACTGAGTTGTGTCGATAAGACTAAAGTCTAAAGATTTTGTTTTATTTGCTTAAAATACAATGGTTTATTTTGATTTTCTTTCAAGTTGTAAATTTCATGAAAGATGTTTTTGTTAACTATTTTGTAACAGCTGATCGGTTTTTGCTCAATATAATGAGCAAAATTAGCCGTTTTTTTGACCAAAAAAGAGGCGTTGGTCACGATTTGGTCAGAATATCGAACATCGGTGTTGATAATTTTGTACATGGTTTGTAGTGTGAGTGTTAAATAAATCGAGCACGGAAGTAACATGTCTACACAAAGCAAACCCCTTATTGGAATTGTTAGCTGCGCGAAAGAGTTGGGTGGCTATCAAATACAAGCCGTTAATGACTTCTATCTAGCGGCAGTAAAAGACTTCGGCGGGTTGCCGCTGATGTTAGCGCCAGATATGTCGAGTGAAGATATCGAACGAATCCTTGAGATGTGTGATGGCTTTTTATTTCCGGGCAGTCACTCGAATGTTGCGCCGCACCACTACAACGCGACGCATCAAGAGGCAGAGAAAGATGAAGCGCGCGACGAGCTCTCTTTTTCACTGCTGCGCCAAGCGATTGATAAAGACATTCCGTGTTTAGGTATCTGCCGTGGCTTTCAAGAGATGAA
>NZ_JAHGAH010001608.1:0-731 GCF_030248475.1 Vibrio sp. D173a | reverse complement strand
AAAATTTTAAGCCTGCTTCACACGGTTCGGCTTCATCGCCATTCGGGGAAATACGCGTCCACGCGATGCTGGTACGGAAACACTTAAAGCCCATTTCAGCAAATAACTTAATGTCTTCTTTGTAGCGATGGTAGAAATCCACAGCAACTTGGTTAGGGTAGTTTTCACCATCGATTACACCATCGGTGATTCGACGTTGTACACCGTGCGCGCCTGCTGTTAATACATCGACAACGCTCACACCTTTACCATTCGCATCCCAGCCGCCTTCTAGCTGATGTGCCGCAACCGCGCCACCCCATAAAAAATCGTTTGGAAATTCGTTATTCATACCATCACTCACTACAAGTTATTCGTCAGAAAATAGATAGGTTTAAGGTAACAAACTTAAAAGCTGCAACTCTGAAACCGATTTCAAGATAACAAAAAGATACACTTTGAAACCGGTTTCAACAACAGATTTTTGAGGTTTATTTGATCATAGAGATCAAGTTGATGAGCCAAGTGATCGCTATATCTTTGATATTAAGGAGAATAAAAGTGTTGGAAGGGGAATAAAAATTTTGAGAGATGAACAGCACCGGACTAAGGGATTTAGTCCGGCAACTGGGTATTACTTTTTCAAAGCAAATGGTTCGAATGCTTTATCCACCGGCGTTTCTGCTAGGTGATTAACGTAGTTGCTGATCACTTTTTGCGACAAGCCAAGAATCACTTCTAAAACCTGTTTC
>NZ_JAHGAH010001607.1:0-626 GCF_030248475.1 Vibrio sp. D173a | reverse complement strand
ACCACGTTCTACAATCGTTTGTAGACGCTGGTATTTAGCTGAGTTCTCAGGATCCATTTGAGACATTAGGTAGTATTGATTTGATAGAATTAGACGCTGAGCATTGGTCATTTCCATGGGAGGAACCTCACTAAAAAACTAAATGTTGTAATTTGTTTGTTGAAGTAAGAGTAACAGCAATTCTACTTACCGAAACATGATCTCAACACAGATTTAATA
The DNA here is from genome assembly GCF_030248475.1 of Vibrio sp. D173a. Taxonomy (NCBI): domain Bacteria; kingdom Pseudomonadati; phylum Pseudomonadota; class Gammaproteobacteria; order Vibrionales; family Vibrionaceae; genus Vibrio; species Vibrio sp. D173a. Next base: position 407 of record NZ_JAHGAH010001607.1, on the reverse strand, counting down.
CGTTTTTTTGAAATGATCAACAGAAGTTGTAACGAAAAATGAGAAGAAATGAACAGAAAACGGGAGTGAGCAGATTTAGCAAGGTGAGGGTAATAAAAAGCGCCTCATTAAGATGAAGCGCTCGATAGAAACAGACGGATTAGTATTTCACGTTTGAGTGGTATTCGGTCAAAATTGAAACGATCTCATCCATTGTTTCTTTGCTTGGAGTGTTAACACCATCCAGTGGGTAATCAATGCCTAGAGCTTCCCATTTATGTGCACCAAGCTTGTGGTATGGCAGCAGCTCTACCTTTTCAATGTTGTCCATATCTTTAATGAACTCACCCAGTAGGCGCGCATCTTCAGGGTTGTCTGTGTAGCCAGGAACGACCACGTAACGAATCCAAGTCTTCTTGCCAATCTTG
>NZ_JAHGAH010001606.1:0-551 GCF_030248475.1 Vibrio sp. D173a | reverse complement strand
AAACGAATGCCCACTCCCATTAAGTATGAACAGGCTCAAGGCATCGTCATCCGGAGAATCAGCCGATGGGTAGATACGCATGAAGACACTCAATTGGCATGGCTTTGGCAACAGCGTCGCGAGTACAAGTTTTAACTCTTCAATGGAGTAACGATCCTCTCTCACCACATGTAGATAGTGATGGTTGCTGCCATCCACTTGGCTGTATGTATAATTGGATTTGTCGACGAAATAAGGTAATGAAGAGTCAAAAGTTCGATACAAGTTAAATGCCACCACCGCTAGGCACAGTGCGACTGCCACAAAAAATCCAACATTGAGATAACCACGAGATTGCCCTTTTAAGACCACTGTTTTTGGATTTACACTCGATGTCGCGGATTGTTCTGGTGTTTGTTCAGACTGCTGTGATTGAGTAGGTTGCGATTGAGTCTCAAAATCTGCATTCTGGCTTGCGTTTTCTGTGCCAATTGAAGGCTCATCTGACTTATCTAGCTCATTGGGTTTTAGTGATGAGACCTCAAGTAAGTAGCCTGTCTTGCTGACCGTTC
>NZ_JAHGAH010001605.1:0-867 GCF_030248475.1 Vibrio sp. D173a | reverse complement strand
GATACGGGCAACATTCATGGCAATTCCCTCAAGGGGGAATCGATGAAGGTGAAACTCCGGAACAGGCAATGTACCGTGAGTTATATGAAGAGGTTGGCCTTACCAAAAAGGATGTAAAGATCGTCGCGACAAGTCGTCATTGGTTACGCTATAAGCTACCCAAACGACTGGTTCGATGGGATTCAAAACCTGTCTGTATTGGACAAAAACAGAAGTGGTTTCTTCTGCGTTTAGACTGCGATGAGTCGCGTATTAACATGCAGCGCGGAAGTACACCTGAGTTTGATGGTTGGCGTTGGGTAAGTTACTGGTACCCAGTTCGACAAGTTGTTTCTTTCAAGCGAGATGTTTACCGTCGTGCAATGAAAGAGTTCGCTTCTTTAGCTATGCCATTTAAAGAGCGAAAAATAAAAGGAAAACGCAAACAGCGTAGAGGTTAAGCATGCTCAGTCAACTAAGGGAAATAGTTGAACACGTATCTAGGGTTGAAGATGTCTCAACCGCATTGGATATTTTAGTTAAAGAGACGTGCAGCGCGATGCAGACTGAGTGCTGCACTGTGTACTTAGCCAACAATGATATGCAGCGCCTTGAGTTGATGGCAATTCAAGGCCTCATTTTTGAAGGGAACAGCATCCATATCGGGTTTAACGAAGGCTTAGTTGGCTTGGTTAAACGCAGTGCTGAACCTATTAACTTAGCGCAAGCTTCAGCGCATCCTGCCTATAAATTTTTCCCTGAACTAGGGGAAGATGTTTACCACTCATTTCTTGGTACCCCTATTATTCACCGCAAGCAAGTGCTTGGGGTGTTGGTGATTCAGCAGAAATCCCCTCGCTTATTCAGTGAAATGGAAGAGTCGTTTCT
>NZ_JAHGAH010001604.1:0-476 GCF_030248475.1 Vibrio sp. D173a | reverse complement strand
ATATCACAGGATCGCTACTCTGGCCTCTGGCAAAGGCAATTCGCGCATCGTGGATTCGTGCGCGGATACGATCTCTCAGCTCTGCCGTCGCCGCTTCTGTAAAGGTTACAACCAGAATTTGGTCAACCGTTAGAGGCTGTTGGTGTCGACTTGGCTCTTCACCATTCTCACCGACTTGAGAGGTTCCGTGACCTAAGAGTAATCGTAGATACAAGCCAGCTATCGTGAAGGTTTTACCTGTGCCTGCAGAAGCTTCGATCAATCGCGCCCCATGCAGAGGAAACGTCATGGTATTAAGCGCTTGTGGCGTGATAGCGAGATCACGATTTGTGGTAGTCATACCGAGCTGCCTTATTCTTAATTATTCTGTTACAAATGTGACCTAGTATCAAAAACGTCATTCAAATCAGGTCTAGTGCCAATATCTTATTAGGGAGTGCGATCTCTCTCACGGATCAATTTGGTGCACGTCGTTA
>NZ_JAHGAH010001603.1:0-703 GCF_030248475.1 Vibrio sp. D173a | reverse complement strand
ACACGCTTCTTTTGTTCGCAGGTCATAGCCAGCCGTAAAGGTGTGGCAGGTATCTAAGCATACGCCTACACGCGTTTTATCTTCTACTTGCTCAATGATCTCAGCAAGGTGCTCGAATCGCCAACCCAGGTTTGTGCCTTGCCCAGACGTATTCTCAATCACGGCAATTACATCTGGCACTGCGCGATGAGCAATATTGATAGATTCCGCGATCCTCGCCAAACAGTCACTTTCAGAAATTTTCTTTAAATGACTCCCAGGATGAAAATTAAGTAGCGTTAATCCAAGTTGGTTACAACGCTCCATTTCATCAATGAATGCGGCTCGCGATTTTTCGAGCTTCTCCTCTTCCGGAGCACCCAAATTAATCAAGTAAGAATCATTAGGAAGAATATGCTCCGCACCGAAACCCAACATCTTACAGTTGGCTTTAAACGCACTGATGGTTTTTGGCTCCAATGGCTTTGCTGCCCACTGTCTCTGATTCTTAGTAAATAGCGCAAAAGCATTCGCTCCAATTTCACGCGCGCGCATAGGAGCTTGATCGACACCGCCGGCTGCCGAAACATGTGCGCCAATAAATTTTTGGCGAGAGTTTTGGTCTTTTTTTCCCAGAGAATTACTGTTTGTCATTAAATCACTTCACACTTACAGAATGGTGGATAAAAGCTTGTTTATATCCGCGTCAGTTCAATAAAAGCAC
>NZ_JAHGAH010001602.1:0-675 GCF_030248475.1 Vibrio sp. D173a | reverse complement strand
CAACAAGCACTGGTGTATGCAAAACGCTCTCTGGAGAAAAGAGTGGAATTTGCCGAAGCGGAAAACCTGTTGGGTTTAGTTTATGTCAGGCTGGGTAAATTTGAGAGTGCCAGAGAGCACTTTTTAAAAGCTCGAGAGCTTCTTTATGAAGATGTCGTGATCAGCAATAACTTAGCTGTTATGGATATTTTAGAAGCGGACTATCAACGAGCGATAACACGCTTAGAGCCAGTTTATAAAAATGGACAAGCAGATAAGCAAGTCGTATCTAACCTAGTGTTAGCATACGCAAAGGTGGGTGATTTCGTTCAGGTTAAAGCCCTGTTAGGTGGGATGTACAGAACACAATTCTGATAGAGCAGCTCTACTTACTAGGAGGTGAGTATGGCTAACTATATAGTGAGTAAGTTGATATTTAAGAAACGGCGGAGACAAAGCGGAGTCGTGTCTATCGAGTTTGCTTTGGGTTTCTTTGCTTTTTGGTTGTTTATAGCTGCCTGGGTAGAAGTCTGCTTTTTGTCTTATGTATCAGCAGCTACAGATTTAGCTATTGCCAATGCTTCGCGAGAAGCCAAAAAAGACAATAGTACTTACCTAACATCGTTCAAGCAGGTTTTGGATAATAGTGACACTGTTTGGTCGAATTTTGTCGACTCTAGCAAGGTTAGCTCCTCA
>NZ_JAHGAH010001601.1:0-745 GCF_030248475.1 Vibrio sp. D173a | reverse complement strand
GGTAGGTTATGGATAAAGCGCTGAACCATTACGTAGCTGCCGCCCGCAAATTCACCTTCAGGAATTAACGCAACTTCTGCACGCTGAGCATCTTTAGGGTTCTCTGTGCCATCAACGAAGTCTGTCATGTCACGCGAGTCTAGGTAACGATAGCCGTATGTCTCATCAACCACTTCAACGTCTTCAGCAACCTGCTCTAGCAACTTACGAATCACGTAGAAATGTAAATCATGGCGGTTCGAGTGGCAGTGAAGCAGCACATCTGAATCTGTGCTTGGCGCAGTGATATCACCCTCACCAAGCTCTGGGAATGCGATCAAATCAGCCGGTGCGGCTTGTTCAAATTTTTCCCAGAATGTCTTAGAGAAAGCCAGTGAAAGAGTCAGGTTAGACTCTGGTTGTGTTTGATTCAATTCAGCGACCAAAGAAGGCAGCTGTTTCAATTGTTCTAACACTTTTGGTGCATTGTTTACGACTTTTAGCTGCACATACAGAGCGAAAGGCCCAGCTTCAGGTAAAATAGCACCTTGTGCTTGTGGCTGCTCATTTGAAGAGTTAAGCATAGTTCGATCCTTTCATTTTTAGCTTCTAAGTATAAATATGAATGTATTAATTATTTTTGATTATTGTCAGTCTTCCGCTTCAACGACGGCAAAACAGTCACGCACGGTGTCACTCTTTACGATATAGATAAACAGCCATAGTAGAAGCATCAGAGTCACACCATTTGACCAATGAAACCAGC
>NZ_JAHGAH010001600.1:0-573 GCF_030248475.1 Vibrio sp. D173a | reverse complement strand
GCTTCAGGTGCAATAATCGCTAACCATGTTTCAGGCTCTAACGGTTTTGTCGCTAGATTCGAAGCAAGGATTGCCCCTTCAATAAATTGAGGCGTAATGTCATTGATGGACTCTGGAAGGCTTAATAATTGATATGTCATGAAAGCTCTGGATATTGGGCATTTTCGACATTATAACGCCAACCACCCAAAGATGTCGCCAACCACTTCCCTCCCTTTTGTAACCGACAATCGTACGCAAACCATTGCGTTGAAAATATCACCTTCATATCACTTATTTCGCTTTGATAATCATAGTCTTGGGTGTAAAACGGCGGCTGAAATAATTTATTACATTTAGGATTAATCAACATGAAGTCAAAATTCCGAGGTTTTACATTACTCGAACTTATTGTTGTGGTGGTTATTTTGGGTGTATTGGCTGTTACTGTGGCACCTCGTTTTATGGGTGTACAAAGAGACGCTCACGAGGCATTAGCGCAAGGCGCATTTTCTGCCTTCAGAAACAGTATCGATATGTACCATTCACAATGGCTGGTCGATGGTGAACCCGATTTTGATCAAGTTGTTAATT
>NZ_JAHGAH010000160.1:0-3528 GCF_030248475.1 Vibrio sp. D173a | reverse complement strand
TTACAGGGCTTGGTATGCCTGAAACTCAGCATGTTGTTTAATAATCACTCAATTTTCGGGCAATTTGGTTTTCTGTCCGAATTACGCAACAAAGCCGCTTGTAATTATAAAATACATTATGGCAATGATTTTTTGATTGCTTTATCACTATGATTTTAGTTGAAAAATAATCTTTGAAAATAATAACTTAAATTATTCTTGTCAGTGATAATTATAAAAAATCGACTGTTTGTTATAAACATATAGTTTTGTGAGTGTGATATTTGGTTTTCATGTGCAATGCATTTGAAATAATATCAGAAGGAAAAGAAAGAATGATAAAGAAAACATCGCTATTGGCAATCATGGTAATAGCGCCCTACCCATCGAGTACATTTGCTGTACAAGCTGATACGTTTATAAAGGCACTTCACCACAGCGATACGGAAAAGAGGTATACCGCTGAATATGTAAAAGATATATTTCTGCTACAGCCAGATTCAGACTACTCTAATATCGACTACAGTTCAGAGTGGTTACTTAATGACATTACTTGGCAACAAGCATGGGGAGACTTTAAAAGCCATTATGGTGCAGAACCGTCTGAAACTGTTTCCCTGAGTTTGTTTACCAGGGAAGCCGGTTACACTAAAGCGAGGCCAAAAATCGAGTTTTCCGAAGTTCAACTTAATCCGGGTGGTGTCTCTGTTCCAGGCAGCTTTTTCTACCACAACGACCCGTTAGCTGTTAGAGCAAATGTCGTGAAAGCTCAAGTTGATCCTGATATTTATCACAAAGCGTGGAGTATTTTCTCAGCTGAAGATGACTATTATAGTTTTAATGTACATGCACTAGTTTCAAAGTTTGCGTTAGCAGTTCAAATTGTGCGAGATAAGAGTCATATAATCGAAGAATCTAGTTGGAGAAGAAATGGGATTTATACCGATGTCATTGATAGATTTTTGAATGATACTTATCGATTAAATCAGATATCGGAAAGTGATAAAGAGTACTTAATAACGGTATTAAACGGTTCTATTAATTCTGTTATTAATCCATATAAGCATAACCGTAAATATCTCAAAACACAGTATCGATTAGCACGCCTTTCAGCAGCACTTGTTGATCGTGTGGGTTACATTGACTTCCCTTGTAATTCAGACTTTGAATACCGAGGCTCACAGAATACACGAAATCAGTGTTTTGTTGATATGACAGACAAAGCACTTTGGACTTGGTATACGCAAGAGTTCTCTCAAGCGATAACGCCAAAATATTCCCACACCAGTCAGCAAAAAAGCTTCTTAACTAATTTGCTTAATACGCTTTTACCATTAGCGGTGGCGATGGAGGGGTTGAGTTCGTTTGACTTCTTTACTACGGGCGAAGCTGCTGAATTAGGAGCGGAAGGTCTCTGGGAAGATGAAGAGGTTGCCGCGAGCCAAGAGGCATTTATAACTGAATATTGTGAGATAGATTAAGGAAAAAACAATGAATAATAAAACAAAAATAATAGCGCTGCCGCTTGCTATCTTCTCTGCTTCCGTTTTTTCTGCCGATGTCAATGTTTCCCGGGTTACTGACTCTGAGAGCGTAGCCACTACATTACTTAATGACACTGTAGATAGAATTGTTGACTCTTATGGTCAGGCATATATTGACATTGTATCTCCGGCCAACTTTAAAAAAAGTGATGTAGAGCGAGGTGTCCAGAGAGTCGGCTCAAAGTCGATTGCACGATTTGAATATCATTACACAATGCCAAATGGAGAACGTGCTACTCGTATATATCACTCTTTTAGTGGTGAGACACCAACTCCGGGCTTACAAGGTCATAATGTTGACTTTACCCAAAAAATTGAGGCTGAAATGAGGGCTAATGAGCGCCTCGTGACGGGAAAGATTACAGAAGAGGAGTATCATAGTGGCGGTCGTTATTTTAGAGCTTCATCTTATGCAAGGGCAAATGATGCTGAAATAAAAGCAATGAGAAAAATCGAAAAAGATATTCTCAGTGGAGACCTCGAATCGGGTGGAAGTTTAACTGTGTTTGTGAACCAACTTCCTTGTGAATCGTGTACTCCGTTGTTTGAAGAACAGTTGGCGGCATGGCCTCATATCGCTACTGCTGATGTTAGCTATTTAGGTCAGATACCAGAAAACTTTAATGATCTAGAGAATAATTCATGGTACCAATACATGAGTGAAAACGACGGTTTAGCTCTTGGTGAAGAGGCTCAGTTACAAGTTAGTTTTACCGCACATCGCAAGGAAAGAATAAAGTTTAATTTGTTTAAAAAGCGTGTTTTATCGCGAAATGAAATAAGGAATGGCGCTAAACCAACATCAGCTTGTAGTCTTTAAGAGTTAACGTGACTATTTTGTTATTGGATTGATGATATAGTACCAATTATCGATGGGTACTATATTAGCTATTGTTAAGAAATAAAAAGCTCGCTCATCCAATGAAGCGAGCTTTTTAGTCTTTGCAAAAGCAATAAACCTAGAACTTTACTTTTGGCACTGACTACCTTAGTTAAAAATTATAATGCTGCGATAACGCCAGCCAATTCTAAAGCTTCTAAAGCCGCCGATGAAAATTCTTCTAATGTCATTCCCGGTTGGTATGAATTGTGAATAACACTAGATGCTAAAAAGCTTACATCCTCGGGAATAGAGCTCCAACCAATACCCGCCAATCTGGAAGAATTGTATATAAAAGGTAGACTATCAACAATATATTGATCGAATCCGTTTGAGATAGCGAAACGAGATACAAATTCACCAATTCCCATTTGACCAGCCGAACCAAATTCGAACTCAGAAGCACTGTGTAAAATTATCACAGACTCGTGTTCTGCTATCACCGCATTCGCTTCTTCTTTTCCAATCATCACACTAATGCTATTGACATATTGATGGATGCCAGGTTCCGCTGTTTCTTCTCTAAGAAGGTATGAATCCAATTGTCTTGCGAAGTTTGCGGCTTGTACTTGAGAGTCAAACTTTATAACTGTTTGTTCTTCTATTGGCGCAGTTTTAGAAACGATCTTTGTAATATACTCAGCACTTTCCTCGAATGTGAGTTGGTCCGCTGGCATACCAGTTTCTACATTGCGGAAACCCATCTGAGCCATGTAATTTAAATCGGTTGGTGTTACCGCATTTCTGAAATATTCTTCAGCATACTCACGAGTCGGGAACGTTAAATAATTCTCCAGAACCTGTTGCCCACCGTTCCCCTGCACAATTTCATACATATCATCAAGTGCTCGTGTTAGGTGCATTGTCTCAGTGCCTGGACCAACAGAGGTTGAAGTATAACCAAGATTGTTAAAGACATTGTTTATAATCCCTTTCTTTGCAAGGTATACAGCGGTTGCCGCTGAGCCCAAAATTGCGACACCAGAAGAGGCAATCAAGGCGACTTTGCCATCACTCACTCCTTTGTCGGCAGTGACGTCATCGAAAACCATAACATTCGACAGCATTAACGGTGAAGTTTGAGCTCCATCGCTTGTTAGTGCTTTGCTAGGGTGTGTTGATCTT